>NZ_DAMBTF010000009.1:0-126984 GCF_032054185.1 Proteiniclasticum sp. | reverse complement strand
AATCCTGAACAGGTCATTCTAGATGCCGGATACAAGACTCCCCCCATCGCCAAAAAATCTGATTCTTGACCTGATAATGCAAAAAGCGACCGATTTCCGTATGGAATGGTCGCTTTGTCTACAGTCTGAGACGGCCAACGGCCGTCTTTTGTTCTGTTCCTATTCCTGTGTTTCTTTGTATCTTATGAGTGCAGATTCAAGAATCTTCACTGCAAGTTTAAGGTCTTCAATATTGATGCAGTAGGACAATCTGACCTCGTTTACACCAAGTCCTTCAGTTAAATAGAATCCTTCAGCAGGTGCCATCATAAGGGTGGTATTCTCATAACTGTATTCTTCGAGGATCCATTTACAGAAGTTTTCCGCATTTTTTATCGGCAGACCGATGATCATGTAGAACGCTCCTGTGGGCTTTTTCACCTGTACATCTTTAATCGCAGAAATTCCTTCAAACAGAACGTCTCTTCTTGCCTGATATTCCTTCTTGACTTCATCAAAGTAGGATTGTGGAGTTTCATAAAGTGTTGCAGCCCCAATCTGTTCCAGAGTAGGCACACATAGTCTTGACTGAGCCAGTTTCATGATTGCATCGATGATTTCCTTATTCTTTGAAGCAACCAGGCCGATACGTGCTCCGCACGCGCTGTATCGCTTGCTTATGGAATCGATCAGAATGACTCTCTGACTGATGTCTTCAATTTCAAGTGGAGAGAAAAATTCCGGATCGTCATAGACGAACTCTCTGTACACTTCATCTGATATCAGAAACAGGTTATGCTCTTTGCACAGATCAGCAAGCATTTCAATTTCTTCTCTTGTATAAACTGCACCCGTCGGATTTGAAGGACTGGAGATCAGAATGGCTTTTGTTTTATCGCTGATGATCTCTTCAAATTTTTCTCTTGAAGGAAGGTGGAAGCCATCTTCTCCATAGGTCGTAATGGGTCTGACTTTACATCCTGCAATATCGGTAAACGAGGAATAATTGGTATAGAAAGGCTCAGGAACGATGACCTCGTCATCCGGATTGCAGATGGCATAAAGGGAGAAGTAAAGACCCTCTGAACCCCCATTTGTAACAATCATGTTGCTGTGCTCAAACTCAATTCCGATACTCTTATAGTACTTGATGAATGAGTCAAGCAGAACAGTTTCACCTCTTGACTCGGAGTATTTGAGAACCTTACCGTCAAAATTCTTCATGGCTTCAAAAAACTGAGGTGGTGTCTCGATATCCGGCTGACCGATATTCAGGCCTAGAACTCTAAGCCCTTTATCTCTTGCTGCCTGGGCATAGGGTGATAGTTTTCTTATGGGTGAGTATTTCATGCTGTTCACTCTATTGGATAGTTTCATCTTATTACCTCGCTTTATTTAAATGTGCAGTATTTTAGTAATACTTGTTCAGAACCTTAGCCAGTCTTTCTATGCCTTCTCTGATTTTCTCTTCGGACATGCAGGAATAGTTTAGTCTCATGAAATTGTTCTTTCCGCCATTTGCAAAGAAAGAAGCACCCGGGACAAAAGCTACATTTTCAAGCAGAGCTTCAGCAAGTATCGCTTTAGTGTCCATATCTTCTTTAACTTTTGCCCATGTGAACAATCCGCCATCTGATTCCGTATAAGTGATATCTGGATGGAAATGTGCCTTCATCGTATCGAGCATAACGGTTCTTCGTTTTGAGTAGACATCAATAATTTTTGTGATATGTTTGTTCAGATCAAATCTTGTCATGTATTCTGCAGCGATTCTCTGATCAAGTGATGAGGTCTGAAGATCGGAACCCTGTTTAATCTGAATGAATTTATTGATCAGTACCGGATTGCCCACTACCCATCCGATTCTTAATCCTGGTGTGAACGTTTTGGAGTATGTGCCAAGGTAGATTACTCTGCCTTCAGTATCCAGAGATTTGATCGGTCTGATCTGTTCACTGGCAAAACATAGTTCTGCATATGGAGAATCCTCTATGATCACAAGATCATATTCGTTTGCAAGTACGATCAGTTTCTTTCTTTTTTCCATGGACATGGTAATCCCTGATGGATTCTGGAAATCAGGAATGGTATAAAGAAACTTTGGTTTCAAACCGCTTTTTAAAAGTTCTTCAAGTCTGTCAGTGTCAATACCGTCGCATTGCAGCGGAATTTCCACATATTCAGGACCGTACGCAAGAAACGCATTAAGTGCACCAAGATATGTTGGTGATTCTACGAAAATCTTATCGCCTTCATTGATAAACATCTTCCCGACGTAATCAAGAGCCTGCTGAGAGCCTGATGTGATGAAGATCTCATCCAGATCGGCTTTGATGTTCACTCGTTCCAGTCTCTGGCTGATGATGATTTCTCTAAGTTTCTGAAGTCCCTCAGTCGGACTGTATTGAAGAGCACTCTGTCCTTCATTAAGTATAACGTCTTTTGCCACATCAGCAATATCTGCCAGCGGAAAAAGTTCTGCTGCAGGTAGCCCGCCCGCAAAGGATATGATGTTCGGCTGAACCGTAAGTTTCAGCAGTTCACGAATTTCTGAAGCTTTAATCCTCAGTGCGCGATCTGAAAAATCAATATTCATTATTACACCCCCGAATAATTTACAAACTAAGTATAAACGTTTTCAGAAATACTATCAATAATGATAATTCATTAACAATATGGCAGAACTTCATACAATACAGTGTAATTTAATGAATTATAACCAGAATTTACCCGGATTTGCTAATAAAATGCATAAAATCCAGTACTATTATTTATTTGATATTTTCGCTATAATAGAAATGTTGTTTAATGATCGAAATATGTGTCCTGCTTTCAGGATAGATGGATATAACAGAGGATAAAAGGGGAAGCTATGTTGAATAAAAAATACCTTATAGAAACCTGGGGCTGTCAGATGAACGAGGAAGATTCTGAAAAGCTGTCAGGTATGCTTAGAAATATGGGATACGAAGAGACACTCTTCAGAGATAAAGCAGACGTAATAATCTTCAATACCTGTGCGGTAAGAGAAAATGCGGAACTTAAAGTATATGGTAATCTGGGCGCTTTAAAAGCGTTGAAAAAGAAGAATCCGGATATGATTCTCGCTGTCTGCGGATGTATGATGCAGCAGAAAGGCGTTCCGGAAGAAATACTCAGAAAATATAAACAGGTGGATATTGTTTTTGGTACCCACAATGCGCATAAATTTCCGGAATATCTCGAAAGAGCCAAGACTGAAAATGCCCAGATCTGTGAAATCTATGAGAAGGAAACTGAGATCATCGAAGGAATTCCCATCGTAAGAGATTCAGATATTAAAGCTTTTGTCACCATTATGTACGGATGCAATAATTTCTGCACATTCTGTGTCGTTCCTTATGTCAGAGGAAGAGAGAGATCCAGAAAGCCTGAAGATATCCTGAATGAAATCAGGACACTTGTATCTAAGGGATATAGAGAAGTCACTCTTCTGGGACAGAACGTCAATTCCTACGGGCTGAATCTTGATGAAAATGTGAGCTTTGCGAAACTCCTGCGAATGGTCAATGAAGTGGAAGGTCTTGAACGGATCAGATTCATGACTTCGCATCCAAAAGATCTGCAATCAGATGTGATTGATGCAGTCGCTGAATGTGATAAGGTGGTGGAACAGGTTCATCTGCCTGTCCAGAGCGGTTCAAATGCATTACTGAAAAAGATGAACAGAAGCTATACACGAGAAAAATATATGGAAATCGTGGAGAAGATCAAACATGATATTCCTGGTGTAGCAATCACTACGGACATAATTGTCGGTTTCCCCGGTGAAACGGAAGAAGATTTTGAAGAGACACTGAAGCTTGTGGAAGAAGTTAAGTATGATTCAGCGTATACCTATATTTATTCCAGGCGCAAGTATACACCTGCCGATCGTATGAAGGAACAGATTCCTGAAGAAATCAAGCACGAACGGTTTAACCGTCTTGTGGAGGCCATCAACCGGCACTCCATAGCAATCAACAAGACCTATCAGGATCAGGTGGTTGAAGTGCTGGTGGAAGGTCTGAGCAAAAACAATGAAGAGTATTTGCAAGGCAGGACCCGAACCGGAAAGACTGTAAATTTTCCTGGCAATGAATCTTTAAAAGGAAAGCTTGTGGATATCCGTATTACGAAAGCAAGATCGTTCAGTTTAATGGGTGAGATTGCAGTACAGGATGATTTTGAAAGCGCTCAGTTAAACCGGAGTTAAATAGCTCCCCATCTGGCATTCTCCAACCTTTTGGAGAATGCCTTTTGTTTCATACTGAAATGGATACATACTACAGAAATTTATAGTTTCTTTTGGTATACTGATAGATAGATGAGTTTACGGAGGATTGAAATTATGGCTTTAACACCAATGATGCAACAATATTTTTCCATTAAAGAAAAATACAAAGACTGTATCTTGTTTTACAGACTAGGTGATTTTTATGAAATGTTCTTTGAGGATGCAGAACTGGCTTCAAGAGAACTAGAACTGGTCCTCACAGGAAGAGACTGCGGCCTGGAGGAACGGGCTCCCATGTGCGGGATTCCTTATCATGCTGCTAATGGGTACATAGGCAGACTGATCACCAAAGGATATAAAGTCGGAATCTGCGAACAGGTTGAAGATCCGAAAGAAGCAAAGGGAATTGTAAAGCGTGAAGTGGTCAGAATCATCACACCAGGTACGCTGCTTGATGAGAATTTCATGGACAACAAACGAAACAATTATATTATGGCTGTCAGCGATATGGGTGAATGGTACGGACTGGCATTCTGCGATATTTCAACAGGTGAATTTCAGGGTACTTATATCACGAAGGATATTGTTCAGCTGGATAACGAAATCAGTAAATTCTCACCTAAAGAAGTCGTTGCGACAAACGAGATGATCTGTGAGCATATCACGAAGAAATGGAATATTCTCTGCAATATGCGAGAGATGGAAGAAGCGATCGATAAAGGTACGGTGCAGAACTACTTCAAGAGCCTATCTGGCGGTTACAACTCAGTAGTAGCGTCAGCGTCGAGTGTTCTGGTCGCCTACCTTGAGGAAACGCAGAAGACCGCTCTGACAAATCTTACCCATCTGGAAGTTTATAATACAGAAGACTCCATGACACTTGATGTAAACACAAAAAGGAATCTTGAACTTACCGAGAACATCGTGGACAAGCGAAAAAAGGGAAGCCTTTTATGGGTTCTCGACGATACTGCTACAGCTATGGGATCCAGAAATCTGAGAAGATGGATTGAAGCACCGCTGATCAACAAGGAGATCATCACGAAAAGACTTGATGCAGTGGAGGCTGTATACGGTAATCTTGATCTTCTAGAAGACTTAAGAGAAGCCCTTAAAGGCGTTTATGATATAGAAAGAATTGTATCCAAGATTGCCCTGAAATCGGTCAATCCCAAAGAGATGCTGACTCTGAAGAAATCACTGGGTAATCTCCCGGAAATCAGAAAACTGATCAGCAGAGTCGATTATGGAGAACTTTCAAAACTTGCCAAGAAATTCGATCCGATGGAAGATATCTATGATCTCCTTGAAAAGAGTATTGAAGATGATGCACCCATGTCCCTGAAAGACGGAAACATCATCAGAAGCACCTACAGTCAGGAAATTGCAGAACTGCGGGACATCAAGTTCAACGGAAAAAAATGGATCGCTGAAATGGAGCAGAAGGAAAGAGAGTTTACAGGGATAAAGTCTCTTAAAGTAGGCTACAATAAGGTTTTCGGATACTATATCGAAATCTCGAAGTCCAATTACGGAAATATTCCTGAAGGCAGATATGTGAGAAAACAGACCCTCGCTAATGCAGAGCGGTTCATAACCGAAGACCTGAAGAACATTGAAGATAAGATTCTGGGAGCAGATGAAAAGCTGGTTACTCTGGAATATCGTATTTTCGGAGAAATCAGAAACCTGATTGAACTCGAGATCGAAAGACTCAAAATGACGTCGCGAATCATAGCGGATCTTGACTGCTATCAGTGTTTTGCACAGGTGGCAAGAGATAACGGCTATATCAGGCCTCAGCTCAACGACGAAGGGAAAATCCTGATTGTTGAAGGTAGACATCCCGTAGTTGAAAGGATGATGCAGAAGGGTGAATTCGTCTCGAACAATCTTACGATGAATCAGAGCGATGAGCGGTTTCTCATCATCACAGGACCCAATATGGCCGGTAAATCGACCTATATGAGGCAGGTCGCGCTCATAAGCCTTATGGCTCAGGTTGGTTCATTTGTTCCGGCAAAGTCCGCAAATCTGCCCATCTGCGACAGAATCTTTACGAGAATCGGTGCATCTGACGATCTGGCCGGAGGTAAATCCACGTTCATGGTCGAAATGAGCGAGGTATCTGATATCCTCTTAAATGCCACAGAACGCTCCCTGATCATCCTTGATGAGGTTGGGAGAGGTACAAGTACCTATGACGGTCTTTCGATCGCCTGGGCGGTAATTGAGTACATCCTCAAAGAGATCTCTGGCGCGAAAACGCTTTTCGCAACCCATTATCATGAACTGACTGTTCTTGAGGGCGAGCTTGAAGGGGTAAAAAATTACTCTGTTCTCGTGAAGGAAGTAGGCAAGAGTATTGCCTTCCTGAGGAAAATCGTACCCGGTGGTGCGGATGAATCCTATGGTATAGAAGTGGCGCGTCTTGCCGGACTGCCCAAGAATCTTCTTGGACGAGCCAAGGAAATCCTTTCAAGGCTTGAAAAGAAAGACACCAAAGTGATCAAGGCTATTCATCAGGTTGAAGAAAAGCAGGAATCACTTCAGCTTGGCCTGTTCGACTATGAGAAAGTGGTCATGCTGGAACGGCTAAAAGCATTGGATGTCATGAACATGACACCCATGGAAGCACTTAAGGTACTGCATGAGCTGAGCACAGATGCAAAGGAGTTGAGCTGATGGGGAAAATCAATATCCTGTCCAAGGATACATTCAACAAGATCGCCGCAGGCGAGGTCGTTGAAAGACCTGCCTCTGTAGTCAAGGAACTGATTGAAAATGCGATCGATGCAAAAGCGACTGAAATTTATGTCGAGATCACAGAAGGCGGAGAAGCCCTGATCAAGATTGTAGACAACGGAGAAGGCATTCTTGAAGAAGATATGAGGAATGCCTTTCTTCCCCATGCCACAAGTAAGATTAAAACGGCTGATGATCTTTTTTCCATCAGTACAATGGGATTCAGAGGAGAAGCACTTTCAAGTATCGCTTCAGTTTCAAAGGTCCTCACACGATCTAAGACAGTGGGCTGCGACGGCAGAGAAATCCTCGTTGAAGGGGGAGAAATAAGATATGAGAAATTCTCACCTATGGATCAGGGAACACTTATGGAAATCAGAGATCTTTTCTATAACGTTCCAGCAAGAAAGAAGTTTCTGAAAACCGCGTCTCGTGAAGGGACGATCATCTCCGAAATCGTGTCAAAAATCTCCATAGCGCATCCTGATATTTCCTTTAAACTTGTGGTTGAAGGCAGAGAGGTTCTGAGAACCTATGGAACAGGTAATCAGAAGGATGTGATCCGGCAGGTATACAGTAAGAAGGTATACGAGAATCTGTTCTATTTCGAAAATCATTTTGACTCGTTCAGTGTGCACGGCTACATCGGTAATGAAGAGATTTCAAGAGGTTCACGTTCCCAGGAGACGATCTTCGTCAATAAGAGACTGATCCAGTCAAAGGTCATAACTACTGCAGCTGAGAAAGCGTTCAAATCCTTTGCAACGGTAAGCAGATTTCCATTCTTCGTGATCAATATCGATGTTTTTCCTGAAATCATTGATGTCAATATTCATCCACAGAAAGCGGAAATCAAATTCGAAGATGAAGGTCATATATTCAAAAGCGTATTCGGCACCGTCCACGCAGCTATGGGAGAAGGGCTCAGGGAGACTTTTTCGGTGGTTGAAGAGGAAAAGAATGATTCATTTGTTCAGCTTACCCATGAAGCTGTAAGTGAACCTGTATATATCGATATACCGGTGGATACCATGAAGGAAGATCATCCGGACAGACCGTTAAATCAAGGGAAGACAGCAGGCTATGTAGAGGAGAAACGAGACTCCGTCTACAACGGAAAAGAAGAACATAATGATACAGATTTAAACAGATATCCTTTTGATACCTCAGAAGTTAAAGTCAGTCAGAGTATTGAAAGAACAGCCAAATTCCCTATGCCGAGAATCATCGGTCAGTTCAGGGGAACATACATCCTTACACAGATTCACGATGAACTGTATATATTCGATCAGCATGCTGCACATGAAAAAATAAACTTCGAGAAATATATGAAGGAAATCAGAGAAGGGGCAGTCGCATCACAGAGTCTTCTCATTCCTGAAATTCTTGATCTGGATCTGGAAGATCATGAGCTATACAGAGAGAACCGCGAAGTGCTGAGTGAGGCCGGGTTTCTTATTGAAGATTTTGGAGACCGGAGCATTTCCATAAGAGAAGTTCCGCTGTTTCTTGGCAAAGTTCAGGCATCTTCCTATTTGCATGAGATACTGGACAACATCAGGAATCTTGGTAAAGGAAATAAAGAAGACGTCAAATATTTAAGAATTGCAACTGCAGCCTGCAAGTCATCCATCAAGGCCTACGAGGAACTGTCCGTCGAAGAGATGAGATACCTTATAGATGAACTGAGACACATTGATGAACCATTTGCATGTCCCCATGGAAGACCCACTCTGGTGAAGATGACAGAAAAGGATCTTCAGAAGATGTTTAGGAGAATCGTATAGAGATGAAAAATACACTGATTATAATAGCCGGGCCCACAGGTGTGGGTAAAACGGAAATATCGCTTGAACTTGCTGAAAGAACAGGTGGAGAAATCATATCCTGCGACTCCATGCAGATCTATGAAGGTATGGATATCGGTTCAGCTAAAGCGGATGAAGAGGAAAGAAGAAGAGTCGTTCACCATATGATCGATGTGGTGACGCCCTTTGATCCCTTCACAGTATCGGATTATAAAGAGGCTGCGGAGAAAGCGATTGATGAGATTCTCTCTAGAGGTAAAGTGCCTATAATGGTGGGAGGAACAGGGCTTTACATTGACGCTGTCATTAAGGATCTTTCCTTCACAGAAGGTGGGAACGATCAGAAATATCGAGAAGCTATTGAAGTTCTTGCAAGAACAGAAGGGAATGAGGAAGTTCATCGCATGCTTGCATCGGTAGATCCCGAAGCGGCAGAAAAGATCCATCCGAACAATCTCAAACGGGTGATCCGAGCTCTGGAAGTGCAGCATGTGACAGGGAAACCTTTCAGCAGCTTTAAAGATACAGGCAGACTTAACCCGAAATATGACGTACATTATTTTTATCTTAACAAGAACCGTAAAGACCTTTATGAAGGCATAGACAGAAGGGTTGAAATCATGATGGATATGGGACTGCTGGATGAAATCAGACGTCTGAAAGCCTCTGGACTTGATGAGTCGTATGTATCCATGAAGGGAATAGGATACAAGGAAATGCTTTCCTACCTGGATGGAGAATGTTCGCTGGAGGAAGCAAAGGATCTGGTCAAGCAGCGTTCACGAAATTATGCCAAAAGACAGCTCACCTGGTTCAGACACAATGAATATGCGACAGAACTGAGTAAAGACCAGTATTCCGATGAAGAAATCCTGATTATTCTTGAAAAATACGCCAATGGATGGTATGAAACACGTTAATGTAATATAATGAGTATAAGATATATTACAAATATTACGTAAAGATAAACGAAATTGGGGGAATAATCATGAATAAGGTAATCAACAATTATCAGGATGTTTTCTTGAATGGTGCAAGGAAAACCAGAATGTTTCTGACGATACATCTTGTGAACGGATTTCAGCTTAAGGGCATCGTCAAGGGATTCGATAACTATGTGATCGTTCTTGAAACTGATGAAAAACAGATGCTGGTATACAAACATGCTGTGACCACAATTACGCCGAATAAACCGATTCTTATTCTTGAAGAAGATAAGGATGAGGAGTAATAAGACTGAAGGGCTGCTTTGAAGGTAAGCCCTTTTTCTTTGGTGTCATTCTACCCATTCTTAGTGTAAAATTATTGTTGGTTAAAGAAAAAAGAGAATAGCTCTAACCGTGTTATGATAAGTTCACCTACAAACAACACATAACGGAAGGAGCTATCCTCTTGAACATTATAGCTGAACTGAACAGAAAAATCACTACCCATATGACAACCTGCCTGGACACGGCACTGGAAGAAAACAGCGGGCTGACCGGAATGGTGGAATCCACCCTGAAGCTTGTGAGGGAAATGGGCAGAGACATCCTTGAGGAGTTAATTGAGTCTCTTGAAGAATCCCTCCTCCACAGCGACGAGCGGAAGGAAGAATGGACCATCCACAGCAGAAACCGCGAGAAGAAAATATCCACGCTTCTGGGCGACGTTGCCTTTAGCAGGACATACTACAGAAACAGGAAAACCGGTGACTTCAGGCACCTCGTGGACGATCTGCTGGATATCGAGCCTCATTCCAGAATGGATACAGGTCTCAAGGCCGATATGCTGAACAAGGCCAAGGAGATGTCCTACGAACAGGTTGTCAGAAGCTATGACGACATCAGCATCCGAACCCGGTCTACCGTAAAGAACGTCGTTCACGGCACTTCGATGGAAGGCAGCAACTGGCCTGGTCTGAAATGCGAAAAGAAGAAAGTGCGCTTTCTTCATGTGGAAGCCGACGAGGATCATGTACACCAGCAGAAAGGCAAAGGAATGATCATGAAGCTGGCCTATGTCCACGAAGGGAAGGTCATTGTGAATCCCTTCAGTGCTGACAGGAATCAGCGTGTTAAGCTCGTTGGGCCTCAATATCTGACCGGACTTTATCCGAAGAATGATGATTTCTGGTTTGAGATTCTCGACTATCTGGACACCCGGTACGACCTGGACTCCGTCGAAAGGATCTTCCTTTCGGGGGACGGAGCCCCCTGGATCCGTGCAGGAAAAGACATCCTGCCAAAGTGCAGTTTCGTCATTGACGGCTATCACCTGTCCAAGTACATCAAGACCGCTACAGCGCTCTATAGAGGCTGGGAGAAGAAGCTCAAGAACTATGTGTATTCAGGAGATCGGGAGAAGGTGGAAGCCTATTTCGACACCATAGAGGGCAACGATCACACGGAAGCGGAACTGAAGCGATTCGACTCATGCAGGAAGTATATTCTGGGCAACTGGGATGAGGTGCAGAACAGACATCTGAACGGATATGTGGAATGCAGTGCGGAAGGCCATGTCAGCCATGTCCTCTCACACAGACTGAGTTCAAGGCCCATTTCCTGGAGCAGAACAGGCAGCGAGAATGTCGCCAGACTACGTGTGTACACACGCAATGGTGGCTCTATTCGTGGACTCCTGGAAAATGCTAAAGTGATCCGGTTGAAGGACAAAGTCAAGGTCGAAGTCAACAAATCCGCTCTGAAAAACAGGAAGAAAAGCTATGAAGAATTTTCCAGCAACATCACGATTCTGGATATCGGGAAACGCACAAATGCCTATAAATTTCTGAAATCCATAAGATCTGCATAATACGGACAAATATTTTCTGAATTCAACCAACAGTAAATTGACACTATCTTTCTTTCCCGACAATGAGAAAAAGCGAGGATTATTTGCTATAATCTTAAAAAGAGAAAAATAGGAATATGAAATCAAGGGAGAATGTATATGACAAAATATAAAGTGGTGCTTTTTGATGCCGACGATACGCTGTTCGATTTCAAAAAATCTGAAACTCATGCGTTTATGACCACATTGACGGAGTACGAAGACAATTATGATGAAAATATCCATCTTAAGGCTTATCACAGAATCAATACTCTGATATGGAAAGAGTTTGAAATGGGTGAAATCACCCAGAAGGATCTGAAGGTGGAACGCTTCAGAAGACTCAGAGATGAACTTGGACTGACGTTTTCTCCCGATGAATTTGCAGAAAAGTACATGCATCACCTGTCCCAGGCATCCTTTGTTTATCCGGAAGCGGAAGCCTTAATGGAAAAGCTCCAGGGGAAATATAAAATGGCCATCATCACCAATGGACTGACACAGGTGCAGAAAAGGAGAATAAGGAATGCTCCTTTTGCCAGGTATTTTCAGGAAGTCATCATTTCTGAAGAAATCGGTATATCAAAGCCGAATCCTGAGATCTTTATCCATACTCTGGAGAAACTCGATCACAAAGACACAGAGAGTGTGCTCATGATCGGAGACAGCCTGACATCAGATATTAAAGGCGGTGAAAAGTCGGGGATAGATACCTGCTGGTACAATCCAGAGGGTAAGGAAAATCATACATCCATAAATCCGACATTCGAAATCCGAACACTTTTGGATCTACTCGATATACTCTGATTTAAACGGATATCAGTTATATGATTAAGCCAGGCGAAAAGCCTGGCTTTTCTGCGTCTATTAGGGAATAGTTTGCTTTGATTCATAAATGAAGGATTAAGAAATTAAAATTTCATACAAGTAATGGTGGAGATTTATGAATATGACAAATTATGTAGGTATATCAATAGATTTAGCGATAATCAGTTTACGGCTATTATTGAGAAGTTACTTAACTAAATAAAAAAATGCAGGATTTAAAATTAAATTATTCATTTTTAGGCCAAATCCTATTGACACCCGGTTCTCGGTCATATACAATTCATTCTATAATTATCCATTAAGTGATGTAGGAGGAAGCGATATGAAAAAAAGAATTCTGAAAATGATGGGACTGATATTATCCAGCACAATGATCCTGGCAGCCTGCGGAGACAAAGGCAGCAGTGTGAAACTAGCCACCGGTGGCAATACCGGGACATACTATTCCTTTGGAACAGCCATGGGACAGATCATCGGGGAAAAGGCGGATATTTCATTCAACATACAGTCCACAGGAGCCTCAAAAGCCAATATTCAGCTCATTGATGCCGGAGAAGTGGATATGGCCATCGTGCAGAATGATGTTATGGACTATGCGTATAACGGAACTGACCTCTTCTTAAGCGACGGAGCGGTCACAAGCTTCTCCGCTATGGCAGCGGTATATGCTGAAGTGGTTCAGATTGTTGCAAATCCTTCATCAGGAATAAAGACCATTGCAGATCTCAAAGGAAAGAATGTTTCAGTGGGTGATGCCGGAAGCGGTGTTGAATTTAATGCCAAGCAGATTCTTGAAGCATATGGCATCACCTTCGATGACATCAATAAACAGAACCTGAGCTTTTCGGCATCGGCGGATGCCTACAAAGACAGCAAGATTGATGCTTTCTTTGCCACAGCAGGTGCACCGACAACAGCGATTATGGATCTTGTGACCAGTCAGGACATCACAATCCTGGGTATCGATGAGGACAAAGCGGAAGATCTCATGGCAAGCTATCCATTCTATACCGTTTATGACATTCCAGGTGGAACCTATACAGGTGTAGATGAAGACATCAAGACACTGGCGGTAAAAGCCACATTCATCGTCAGTAATGATCTGGATGAGGATACTGTATATAATATGACAAAAGCGCTGTTCGACAACAAAGATGCCATTGCATCTGCGCATGCAAAAGGAAAGGAAATTGATCTTGCATATGCTGTTGAAGGAATTTCGATTCCATTCCACAGTGGAGCTGAAAAGTATTTCCGTGAAGTTGGAGCAATAGATTAACATGAAAAACAGAAGCAGGCTTCTCCTAGGGGTACTTATACTTCTGGGAGGCATACTTCTTTTCCTGTGGCAGGACCGGAATCTTGTCATAATTGATGCCGATACCGGAGAAGTTTATGGAAGCTGGCCGATGAAAGAGAAAGATATTTTTTCGCTTGAATTCATCCACTCTGTGAATCAGACTCCGGTAGTGGATGAATTTATGGTGATCAAGAGCGGGTTCAGAGCACACCGAACCATATACAGCTCCTTTGGTGCAGGTGTTCAGACACAGCTGAATGAAGGCGAGAGGCTCTCATACGATGAAGATGGAAATATGATCATATCAGGTTTCAGTCAGACTTATGTGAAACTGAATCTTATCGTAGGCACGGTGAGTGATCATATTCTGACAGTCGGCAAAACAGAAATCAGTCTTAGAGAACTCTGCGGCAGAAACACCTCTGTCATACTACGGGTAAGATGACTAAGATGACGCGAAGAAAATGGGGATGAAGAAATGAAGAGTAAAAAAGAAATAGATAGATTATCAGAAGACAACGTTAAAGTGGAAGAACTGATGGCTGAATTTGACCGTGAATCCAATGTCAGGCATTTCACGGGAATCTATAAACATATAACGACGGGACTGCTTGTATCATTTGCCTTATATGTTTTCTGGATGACCCTTATTGCCACACCAGCGGAGCAGATCAGAAGATCTTCTTTCTTGGGCCTCTTGATCTTCATCGGATTCATTCTCTATCCTGTAAAGAAAGATCATGCTAAGAAAGTCAACAACATTCCATGGTATGACCTTGTATTGGCATTTATCGGATCTGGTGCATACTTCTATTATGTCTTCAATTTTGAGACCATCGTTGCTAAAGCGGTGAATATCGGAACCGTTGAGATCGTCATGGGTATTATCGGAACGCTGGCCCTTATCGAGCTCTGCAGAAGAGTAGTGGGTTATCCCATACTTGTCGTTGCTGGAGGCTTTCTTGTCTACGCATTCTACTCAGGACATTCCATAAAAAGAATCATACATCAGCTTTTCTACACTACTGACGGAATCATCGGAACGCCTCTTGGTGTAGCGGCAACATTCATAGTCCTCTTTATCATTCTTGGATCGTTCCTGGAAAAAACGGGAATCGGAACCTTCTTCATCGATATGGCCAACTCCATCGCAGGTGGCGCTTCAGGTGGTCCTGCAAAAGTAGCTGTCATTTCCAGTGCTCTTGAAGGAATGTATTCGGGCAGTTCTGTTGCAAATACCGTAGGAAGCGGCAGTGTGACGATTCCGATCATGAAGCAGACAGGATACAAGCCTGAATTTGCGGCGGCGGTTGAAGCTGCAGCTTCAACGGGCGGACAGATCATGCCTCCTATCATGGGTGCAGCTGCATTTCTTATGGCGGAAATGACCGATACACCTTATGCAACTGTCGCGATGACCGCAATTCTTCCAGCGCTTCTCTACTTCTCAGGAATCTTTATGATGATCCATCTGGAAGCGAAGAAACTGGGACTGAAAGGACTTCCCAAAGAGAGTATCCCAAACTTCTGGAAGCTTCTCTTCAAGAAAGGTTATCTGTTTCTGCCCATCGTAACCCTTGTCACTTTCATGAGTATGGGCAGAACCCCTGCCTACTCTGCAATCTATGCCATTCTGACCGCCATAGTCGTCAGTATGTTCAGTAAGGATACTCGTCTGACTCCAGCCACCTTCACCGAAGCTCTGGCCAATGGAACCAGAAATACCATGGGTGTCGCCGTTGCATGTGCAATTGCTGGAATCATTGTAGGAATCGTCACCTTGACGGGACTGGGGCAGGACCTTCTCAATGTCCTCATGAGTGTAGCAGGGACCAGCAAGCTTCTTGCACTTTTCCTTACCATGGTCAGTTGTATCGTTCTGGGTATGGGTGTACCGACCACAGCAAACTATGTCATCATGGCGACAATCACAGCACCGATCGTTATGAGTATGGGTGTACCGATGCTTGCAGCCCATATGTTTGTCTTCTATTTCGGAATTGTGGCGGACATCACACCACCTGTGGCACTGGCCGCCTATGCAGGCTCTGCAATAGCCAAATCGGATCCGTTCAAAACCGGAGTACTGGCAACAAGGCTGGCGATAACAGCCTTCATCGTTCCCTACATCTTTGCATTCAACCCTGCTATGCTGCTTATGGACACCACGCTTATTGAGGTTGTAAGAATCGTCATCACCTCACTCATCGGTATCTTCGGCGTATCTGTAGCCATGGAAGGTTTTATGTTTACAGCAATGAAGCCATGGGAAAGAATCATCATCGCAGGAGCCGGACTTATGCTCATCGATCCGAATCTTCTTACAGATCTTGCAGGAGTATCAATCATCGGCATCATGTTCATGCTGCAAATGACGAAATCAAAGAAAATGAAAATGGCTCTGGAACAGGTCGTATAGAAAGAACCTCTTATCTTCAATAAGGAAGGTAAGAGGTTTATTCATGCCATGGTTTCCTGGGCCACGCGATCCTTCGTTTTTTCTGTTTCTTTAAATACATTATGCTGAACCCCGTAGGGAGCAAAAGAATAAAGATCGGGGAATACGCCGAGGAATCCTTGTACAAAAGGATTCGAAGAGGTGACATAAAGATAGGCAAGTTCTTCATGAGCGCCAAGCTTGCACTTTGACTCCGCTGCGGTCTGTCCGAGGACAATTCTTCTATGATTATGCTCAATGCCGTACCTTATGACAAGAAGGAGCATATTGTAGTAGAGATCGATGTGAGATAGGGAAGGTGTGAATAGATACTCCTCTTCATTTTTTCTGAAGCCTCCAAGAATAAAGTACAGAATACCTGAAACTTCCTTAAGCTGAACAAAGGCAAGAAGCTGCCTTTCATCTCTGATCTCATAGATCACCGCATCACACGTTCTGAAATAGCCGATCGGCATGGTAATGAGCTTCTGCTTCATTCTTTCGTGCACACTTAAATAGAGCTCATAGTGTTCCTCACTGAACTCGCAGGGGTTAATCCTTCGGATAATAAGGCTGTTTCCTTTTTTCAGGCTCTGGATGATTTTCTTGTGGTAATTCGAGCGGGTTGCTCTGATATATGCTTCAAAGGTATCAAAATCATGTTCAAAAACAAAAACCGATTCGGTAAGATACCCCTTATGGAGATCAATACCTGAGTTCAGGACAACGACGGTACCCTTCCGGGTGCGGGCAAAAGCGCGCACAATCTCAGGAAGAGAAGAAGTGTTAAGATCCTTAGGGCAGAGGTAGCCGCATAAAGGTATGGACATGGGAAATCCCACAAAGGTGACATTGATATCCAAAGTGAAGCGGCCTAAGCTGAGATAGCTTTTCTTCTTGATGAAAGTGATGAAGATCACATGTCTGAAGAGATGATATCTCTGGCCTGACGGACTGGTTTCTTCAAGCATATCGAGCAGAGAGAGCTCCTCTTCATGATCTTTCATAATGGAAGAATAGATATCTTTATCTAAACCTTCAGGCAGATTCGTGATGTAGTCAAGCATTGAACTGATCCGGTCAAAAGTCTTCATGGGGATATCCTCCTGACATGTATGCTTGGGGATGATAAGATCACTTTGTAGGCAGATCTTTGAGCACCATGGAGTATTTTCCGCTCACAGGATGGATCTTTGGAAGGTCCTGAGAGAGGGTGATGGTTACCGAATGTACATCCATATTGGACAGGATGTAGCGAAGCTCCTTTTCGATTTTTTCGAACAGATCTTCTTTGCTGTAGCCTTCTTCGGTCCTAAGTTTCAGTTCCAGATGGTCGTAGTCTTTCTGAATCAGCTGATATCTTATTATGCCTTCTTTATCGGCAGGGTCGGTCAGCACAATCGGAGAGATTCTGACTTTTCCACCTGGATGATTGAATTCAAGGATATCATCCGTTCGCCCCTCCACTTCGATATAGGGCATCCTGTTTCCGCAGGAACAGGGCTCTTCATGAAGTGTTACTCGATCTGTAATTTCATAGCGGATGAAAGGCTGTGTAAAGTTGCTGAGGTTTGTGATGAGGAGTTTATCGGAGGGGGTTCCAGGAGATACAGGCCGATAGTCTCTATCTACAGGTTCTATGATCACCCAGTCCGCAAAAAGGTGAAGATGTCCCTCTCTGCAGGTACGCGCAATCAGACTGGCTTCTGAAGTTCCGTAAGTGTTGAATACGTAGCTTTTCATGAGCGTGGAGAGTTCAGTGCGCAGTTTATCTGAACACTTCTCACCTCCGAGGATCATGATTGCCGGTTTTGCCTTGACCGCTTTACTCCTGATATGGGGGAGGAGAAGTTCCATGGTTGTCGGATAGGCATAAAGTATAGCGGGTTTGAAGCGGTTTATCGCAGATATGATGTCCTCTTCTTTTGAATCCACACTTATGGACTGGCATCTCATTTTGTTCAGTGGCGTTGCGAGGATCTGACTCCTGTAGGAGTTGTAGGACATGCTGAATCCGTCGTTTGCAATGACGAAATATTTTCCGCGTTTAAGTCCCAGACTGATGAGATCTTTGAAGGGGAACGAGCGGATAAAATAAAGAGCCATGGTCAGATGGAATGCGCCTTTGTCCGTAAGAACGACGCAAGGCCTTCCGGTCGAGCCTGAAGTCATGCTCACCGAGCATTTATCGAAGAGGTATCTGCCCACATTGTCCTTCGTGGACATGAACTCCGTTACTGTTTCCAGTGTTATGCTGGGATCAGTCGGCCATCTGTTGAAGGACTGCATGAGGGACTGTTTTGTGGTCACAGGAAGAGCTGAAAGATCGGGGTCACTGCCCAGATTCTTGTACAGATCCTGATAATAGGGGCTGTTTTCTCTGGCAAAGCTTACAAGCTCTTTCAGTCTTTCCTTCTGAATCTTTGAAACGTCATCTCTTGATAGGTTTCGATCTCTTAATGCATAGTACACATAGTGAAGCATTCCCTTTGATTTCATATTATTGCACCTCATCACTCTACAGAATGTAAGCGGATGACAGCAGCTCAGATGGAAAATACAAGAATACCGGCGATTATGATGAACATACCTAAAAGCTGCCTTAGCTGAAGTCTTTCATTCAGCAGAAAGTATCCGAGTACCGCGACAAAAAGATATGTTGTGGAATCAAGCATCTTGGCGGTGGATAGGGGCAGGTATCTGTATGCCAGAATGGAGACGACAAGAGAGATGGTAAAAAGGAAGTAACCTGAAAGAACCAGAGGGTTCAGGTATTCCCTGATTCTTGTAGAATAAACCCTGTCTGCACTGATCTTTAGAAGAACCTGGGCTACCGCCACGAGAAATGCCGATGCGATATATACGCCGATGGAGATTTCATGCATGAGGGGTCACCACCAGTATGAGTCCGTAGATGATGAGGACTGAGCCTCCGATCATAAATGGGGTTATGACTTCATGAAAGATGACCGCTCCGAGAATCAGTCCCCAGATAATTCCGATGGCCTTATTCATGTAGGCCTGGCTGAGAGGGAGTTTCTTCAGGAGCTGCTGCCAGAAAATCGCATAGGTCATATGGAGTACATTAAGGCCGAACAGATAAAGAAAAAATCTTGCCGAAAGAAAGGGCGTAGTGGAGAGAAGCTTTCCAAGAACACCTGCAAGGGAAAGCCCGATCATAAGAAGCTGTATATATATAAAATCTTTAAGTTTGATTCCAATCATCATCTCACCCCTATATTCTGCTGGTCATGAACTATCGACTAAGTTCATCATACAAAATTGTGCCTTTCAAGCCTATGTTCTTATGGTTAATTAATTGATAAAGTAAACCTGAAAATTGGATGACCAGCAGGTTTTGAAGAGAAGCTGTGTTGAGTATGCAGGTCATTTTATCAAGCCAAGCATAAAGAGATAAGGATTTTAGCCACGGTTTAAAATGATTAACCTTCCATGTATTCTGATGAAGGTGCTGTAGTTAAGGGATTCATCAGAGGATATGAAGAGAAGGTCTCCTATGAATAATAGATTTTTTTCTATGTGCCTTTAAGGAGGGAGAAGAGGATGTCCATACAACAAGGCTCGGTTTGAAATATGTGATGAAAATGGACTGCTTCAGAAAACTGTTGTATAGCATTATTTTGCGAGTGACTATCAATCAGAGGATTCCTGTTTTTCTCGAAAAAAACAGAAAAGAAAGCATATTATTTCACATACTTCTGTATGTATCTGGAATAAATGAGAAAACCGTGATAAGCTGAAATAAAATGATCTGAAAATTCGGCCTAATACAGAATACGAGGAGTGATTAAGATGAGAGTGATTTTATTAGGACCCCCTGGAGCGGGAAAAGGTACACAGGCCAGACATATTTCCGGTAAGTTTGGCATTCCCCATATATCCACCGGAGATATCTTCATGAAGAACATCACGGGTGAAACCGAACTGGGAAAAAAAGCAAAGGAATACCTGGATAAGGGATATCTGGTTCCTGACGAAATCACCATAGACCTTGTAATAAACAGAATCAGAGAAGATGATGCGAAAAACGGATACCTGCTTGACGGATTCCCCAGAAATCTCAATCAGGGTGAAGTCCTGTTTCAGACACTGGAAGAGATGGGGGATCATCTGGATGCTGCACTTCTTATTGATGTTCCTTTTGAAGACATCAAGGAAAGAATGGAAGGCAGGAGAATATGCACCTCCTGTGGAGCGAGTTATCACATTAAGTTCAATCCCCCTGAAAAGGAAGGCGTCTGCAGCAAATGCGGTCATAAGCTGGTGCAGCGAAGGGATGATCATGTTGAAGCTGTAGAAGAAAGACTGAAGGTATATGAAGAACATACTAAGCCTCTGATCAGTTTTTTCAGGAAGAAGAATCTCCTCGTTTCCGTTGACGGTACAAAAGGAATTGAAGAAGTTACAGAGATTATTCTTGACGTTTTGACAGAAATGGATAATAAAGACAATAATGAGTGATTTATGTCATAAGTAAATGGACATTGAATTATCAGTTAATTCCCTGCTTTTTTGTAGATTCACTGGGGTGTTAGATGTTACCATGTATCCAAGGGATGAAAGACTAGTGCAACTGCAAAGTCACTAAAAGCGTAATCCAAAATCAGAATCGGAGGGATAATTAAATGACTGACTTTAAAGATAAAATGGAAAATACAAAAGACAAGATCAAAGGTAAAACAAATGAAACCGTCGGTAAGATCACCGATAATGAATCTCAGGAACTGAAAGGAAAAATGCAGCAGAAAAAAGCTGAAATAAAAGATGAATATCACGATACAAAAGATGATCTATCCGAAAAAATCAACGATAAGATCGATAAGCACGACCATAAAAGAGATGACCATAGATAAATCGGAGCATCTCAGTAAGCGTTCTTAAAAGTCTTTCAACCATTTACCCGGTGCCATGTGCACCGGGTTGTTTTATTGCACTGAATAATTTTGCTGAACGGAATGAAGCGAAATCTGTACTGGTCAGATATAAGTGATGAAAAGTCCTGTGATATAATGGGAAATAGTGATATTAAACAGATAAAGGGGACTATGCAATTGGAGAGAAAAAACATCTGGAACAAGTATGATCAGAGTGAACTGGAGAGTCTTGAGAAAGTCAGCACAGAATATATGGCTTATCTTGATGCAGGAAAGACAGAGCGTGAGGTTGTAAAGA
Organism: Proteiniclasticum sp.; assembly: GCF_032054185.1. NCBI lineage: Bacteria > Bacillati > Bacillota > Clostridia > Eubacteriales > Clostridiaceae > Proteiniclasticum > Proteiniclasticum sp. The sequence goes on along the minus strand of NZ_DAMBTF010000009.1, from coordinate 105,628 downwards.
CCTCACAGGAAATGGCTGAAAAAGCAGGTTATGTGGATATCCAGGAAATCATCAGAAACAAGACAAAACTGAAACCTGGAGACAAAGTCTATGCAACGCTTATGAAAAAAGCCATCGCATTATTTCTGATCGGCGAAGAACCCATCGAAAAGGGTATGAACATTCTCGGGGCTCATGTGGACTCACCAAGACTGGATGTCAAGCAGGATCCGCTTTATGAAGATACCGATCTTGCGTATCTGGATACCCATTATTATGGTGGAATCAAAAAGTACCAGTGGGTAACGATTCCTCTGGCCATTCACGGAGTGGTTGTCAGAAAGGACGGAAGCGTCATTGATGTGGTGATCGGTGAAGACGAAAAGGATCCTGTAGTGTTCATCTCAGATCTTCTCATTCATCTGTCCAGAGAACAGATGGAGAAGAAAGCGGGTAAGGTCATTGAGGGTGATGATCTCAACATCATCATCGGAAACAAACCAGTGAAAGGTCAGGAAAAGGATGCGGTGAAGAAGGGGATACTGAAGCTTCTTAAGGAAACCTATGACATGGAAGAAGAAGATTTCATTTCAGCAGAACTTGAAGTTGTACCTGCAGGTCGTGCAAGAGAAGCGGGACTTGATCGAAGTATGATCATGGCTTATGGACATGATGACCGTGTATGTGCCTATACCTCTCTGGCAGCTCATCTGGAGTTCACTGAAGTCAGGAGGACCGCTTGTACTCTTCTTGTAGACAAAGAGGAGATAGGAAGTGTAGGGGCTACAGGAATGCGTTCCAAGTTCTTCGAGAATACCTTTGCCGAGCTTCTTGAAGCCATGGGTGAATATAGTGAACTGACTTTAAGAAGAGCTCTGGCCAATTCCAGAATGCTTTCTTCAGATGTCAGCGCTGCCTATGACCCCACGTATGCCTCTTCCTTTGAAAAGAAGAATACTGCCTATCTGGCAAAAGGAATGGTATTCAACAAGTTTACCGGATCAGGCGGAAAATCCGGATCAAATGATGCAAATCCTGAATATATGGCGGACCTTAGAAGAATCCTCGATGAGAATAAAGTCAGCTACCAGACTGCAGAACTTGGAAAAGTTGATGTCGGTGGTGGCGGTACCATAGCCTATATCCTTGCTCTTTACGGTATGGAAGTCATCGACTGCGGTGTGGCAGTGCTCAACATGCATGCACCATGGGAAGTGGTCAGTAAAGCCGATGTCTATGAGACCAAAAAAGGCTATGAGGCATTTCTTTCAAACTAGATCATAAAAGAAGACCAGAAATCAGAATTCTGATTCTGGTCTTCTTTTATGAAATTGAAAATTATCCTGTCTGTCTTTTGGTGTGTTATCCGATGATCTTATCCAGCAGACCTGTTGTGCTTAGAAGGATGATGAACACAAGTACAGGTACAACGAACTTGATGAGTACAGACCAGATCTTTTCGGATCTGAACTTGCTTCCAATTCTGATTTCCTTAACTGCATTAGGAACGCCCCATACAAATCCGATGAAGATTGCACTAAGCAGTCCGCCAAGTGGAAGCAGGTAGTAGGATGTGACAACATCCAGAAAGTCGAAGATTCCATAGCTGTTTCCGTCGATCCAAGGGATAAGGAACCCGCTCCATGCACCCATAGATAGAGAAGCGCCGATTCCGATAACGAACATGACTGCTGTAAAGACCATAACGGAAGTTGTTCTGCTCCATCTCAGTCTGTCTATACCAAATGCTACGGTAACTTCCATAAGTGAAATGGATGAGGAAATTGCTGCAAAGAAAACCAGTACAAAGAATATGACTGAGAAAAACATACCCAGAGGCATATTTTCAAATACTGCTGGAAGAGTGACGAACATCAGACCAGGTCCCTGTGAAGGTTCGAATCCGAAGGCGAATACTGCAGGCAGTATTGCAAATCCTGCCATGATGGCAACAAGTGAGTCAAGGCTTGGAATAAGCAGGGCATCTTTTTCAATATCAGAGTCTTTGTTCAGATAACTGCCATAAGTGACCATACAGCCCATACCAAGACTCAGAGAGAAGAATACCTGCCCGAGAGCGGCGATAATAACTTTAAGTGTGATTTCGTCAAAATTTGGTGTCAGGTAGTATTTCAGTCCTGCTGATGCACCTTCAAGTGTTACGGATCTCAATACGATCACCGCAAGCATAATGAAGAGGGCTGGCATAACGATCTTGGAAGCTTTTTCAATTCCACCTGAGATACCACGAATAACAATAAGTGCTGTGAGACCCATGAATATTAAATGATAAACGATCGGTTCTACTGGGGATGTTATGAAGTTTGTAAAGTATGCACCTTTATCTGCTCCTATGCCAGTGATGCTGGCAACGATATACTTGATTACCCATCCGCCGACTACAGAGTAGTAGGAGAGGATCAGGAAACCAGCAAGAATACCGAATCCACCGACGAATCCCCAGCCTTTTTTGATTTTGGAGTATGCGCCGAATGCATCGGAATTTGTGTTACGACCGATGGAAAGTTCAGCCAGCATCAGCGTAAAGCCTAGGATGACTACAAGGACGACATATACAAGTACGAAAGCGCCTCCGCCGTTTTCACCGGCAAGGTATGGAAATTTCCACAAGTTTCCAAGACCGACTGCTGATCCGACAGCAGCCATCAGAAAACCGAATCGGGATGACCACATGCCACGCTTTTCTTGTGTCTGTTGAGGCTTATTTTGCTCCATGATAATTCCCCCTTTTTATTCAAAATTGATAGTTATGCAAGAAAAGTAAATTAATACTATCATTTTTTGAATTTATACCACTGATTATATAAAAATTGATAGTTATAAATCAACACTTTTCTTAGGTGTGCTGAAATTATTACGATTATGGTAAATTGTGTTAAATATTTTGCGACTCAAACAACTTCATTAATGAGCTTTTTTGTAAATCATACAATTCATACTCCTGCAGCATTGGATACAATGAGAATCCGAGAGAGAAAAATTCCCGATCAGGCAGGCACGTGATGGAAAATCAAGATAAAAAACCCCAACATACATTGAGTATGTTGGGGTGATGTCATTCCTCTTTAAGGAGAGCAAGAAAGGTTTTCCTTACAGCAAAACCTTCATCATCCTGATTGGAGAGAACAGTTATGATCTTTTCATCAGTAAAACTGTACTGACTGATCAGAGTCAAGCCGGGGTCCGCTCCGACGATATAGATGGTTTCTGTTTCATCGCCATTCTTTCTGATCCATACCCCTAAGCCGTAGTAGTCATCCTCATCATCAGCAGAAACCTTGGCGCTGATCATCTCCTTGACCATATCGGCAGACAGGATTTTTCCGTTTACAAGGGCATTCCAGAACTTCCTGAGATCGCCTGCCGTGGTATAGGCACCGCCATCTCCGCCACCTATAATAGGGATGGAATAGATGTTGGAGATCAGTTTGCCCTCTTCATTCACTGTATAACCGATGGCGGTATCTTTCGGCAGATCGTTCATCGCAAAATATCCACTGTCTCGCATATCTGCGGCATCAAATACATTTTCTCTGACATAGTCTATAAATTTTCTCTCCGATACATGTTCGATCACCATGGATAGGATGACGAAAGCACCGTTATTGTATTTAAAGCGCTCACCTGGAGAGAATTCCATTTTCCTGTCTCTGAGAAGGACCAGAAAATCGTCAGGATGTTTCATCCTGTACATCGGCAGATCGTTCCAGATGCCGGTATAATCATCGTTCTCCTCTTCATCGAAGTAATCCATGAATCCAGAAGTATGGGTAAGAAGATGCCATATTGTCACATGTTCATCCATGTGAGGGAAATGATCGGGAAGATAATAGGCAACCGGATCTTCAAGTGACAGCCTGCCCTCTTCTACGAGTTTAAGGACTGCAGCTGCAGTGAAAATCTTTGAACCGGAAGCTGTGGGAAACCGTGTATGAATGTGATTAGGCACTTCTTCGTTGATCACTGCAAGGCCGAAAGCTTCCTCAAAGAGTACTGTGCCATGCTCGCTAAGTGAAATCACGCCCGAAAAATCGGGATGAGCGTTGAGAATCTCTGTTCTTATTCTGGCTGTGTTCATGATCGTTTCTCCTTTACTCTCTATTCTTTATGAAGACATCATAGCATGATATGGAACTGATATTCAAATCCCTCTATTTAGTAGACGGAATCTTTAATCGGATGTGATCTGACCTTTGATTGAAACCTTTTTCTGTGCTAAATTATGAAAGGACAAAGTTTTAAATAACACGGTTAAGGAGATAAAATGCTGAAAAAAGATTTACTTGAAATCAAACGAAGATACAAGAAAGACCAGGCGACATTTACAAAGATGTGCGGATGTTATGTCAACGGAGAGAAGAACATCGTGACGAAGTTCAGAGAAACCTTCCTTAACCTGGAGGAAGAAGAGTACCACAAGTATCTGGAGATTGCGAAGAAAGTGCTTAGCGGAACAGTAGGTAATAACCTTCTGGAACTGAATTTCCTTGATGAAGTTGGTGAAGCTAGTGAGAAGCAGAATTTCTATATGGATCTTAAAAGAAGCAGACTCCTAAAGGATGACCTGCTGGACAGTTTTTATCAGAATGTGATCGATCACTACCAGTATGTAGGCAACTATATCATCATTCTCTTTCATGATCTTTATGACGTCATTACAAAGACAGAAGATAATATAAAGATCGATGAATCTGAAGAGGTCTATGAGTATGTCCTGTGTGCCGTCTGTCCGGTTTCGCTGTCTGATCCGGGACTCAGCTATGCCGAGAATGAAAACAGGATCAAGGCGCGTCACAGGGACTGGGTAGTGGAAGCGCCGAAGACAGGATTTGCATACCCTGCATTCATCGACCGCAGCCAGGATCTGGATTCGGTGATGTACTTCACGAAGAACGCCAAGGACACTCATCCGGAATTCATGGAAGATGTTCTGGGCTGTCACATCAAAGAAACCGCGACCCTTCAGAAAGAATCCTTCCAGGCGATGGTGAAGGGGACGCTTCATGCAGGCAATGAGGAATCTGAGACACTGTTCATGGAAGTTCAGGATCAGCTTCATGCGATGGTTACAGAACATAAATCCTTATACTCGGATGTGGATATGGAGCCCATGGTGCTCACCCACCGGGAAGTGGAGGAGATACTGAAAGACAGCGGGGTATCGGAGAATCTGACCAAGGAAATTGCGGAATCCTTTGAAGCTTATTACGGAGACCAGCCTCCCCTTGCAGAAAGTCTCATCGACAACAAGGTGCTGAAAGAAAAAGATCAGAGAAGAAAAGAAGAAAGACTGAAGAAAGAAGTCGTTCTGCTAAAAGGAGAACTGGAGAAGGCAAAGGAACTGGAGGATAAGGGGGAAGAGTCGGAGAAATATGATGTCATCCTTAAGGTCAAGGCAGAGAGAATACCCGAAATCAAGTCACAGATCATTGATGGAAAGCGATATCTTGTGATTCCGGTGGAGGAAAACGAAGAGACCCTGATCAATGGCGATGCGAAAATCATCTAAGGTTATTCCTCTGCTCTTTCGTTGAAATATACTTATGCAGATGTTAAACTGGGTTAAATGTCTATCAGACTATATTGTTAAAAATTCTTGGAAAACTATGGGGGCTATATGAAGATTGGGAAATTCGCGGAAAAATATGGGGTAACTCCTGATGCAATCCGGTACTATATCGAACGAGGACTGCTGGTTGCGCAGAAAAGGGGAGAACAGTATTTTTTTACCGAGGCTGATGGTAAGGATCTCGAAAAAATAATCGAACTCAAGAATCTTGAGTTTTCTCTTAATTCCATTTCGGATATTCTCACCGTCCAGAGACTAAGCGGAGAGAACACGGATGTCTTCAGAAACTATTTTATGCCGTATCTTATCCGGCAGAAAGACGAAATAGACGGCGAAGCGTACAGACTGAAGAGTCTCAGCGAAACAATCGGCAGGAAGATAGACGAGCTGAGACTAGAAGATATTAAAACGACCGAAACCCTGGGACTGCCTTTATCCTCTCTTGAAAATATCGTATGCCCCAGATGCGGGATTTCTCTTCACCTGAATAAAGGCTCTCTTCAGGACAATATGGTGATCAAAGCGAATCTGTCCTGCAGCTGCGGATACGATGCGAAAGTAAGAGAAGGAATATTCATCCATGAGTCTGCAGTGAGAAAAAAACTGATGGGTGACAGACCTATGCCCACGAAGGAAGAATTTCTGGAAAGCTCTTCCCCTACCTATATCAACTATCTGTATCAGACCATGGCAGCAATGATGAAATATATGGATTTTTCGAGTGAGAAACCGGGTCATATCCTGGAGCTCAATAACTGCGTAGGCTTTTTCCTTCTGCAGTACATCAGCTACCTGCCTGAAAATATGGTCTATATTCTGGTAGACTATGATCTCGACCGGATGAAAAGGCTGAAGAAGAACCTTGAGATGTATTACCACCACAGGAGATTCATCTTTTTATGCTGCGATTATGACTCCCTTCCTTTAAAACAGGGTTCAGTGGATGCTATGGTGGATTATGGGATGACTAGACATTATAAGATGGAAGTCGACCGTTATCTGCCGGATATTATTCTGAATATCCTTAAACCACGTGGTAAATTTGTCAGTTCCTCGATTTATTTCGGTGAAGAATCCAGAATCTCGCCAAGGTTAAGAGATCCGAATTTTGAATACTGCGCAGCCAGTCAGATGAAGAGACTCATGGATGCCGGGCTTGAGATCAGAGATCATTCCAGCGTAGGACCTGCATTTCAGGTAGGATCTCCTACCAGCGAGCTTGATGATATGGAACTTTATCAGCTTGTGGTAAATGCAGAAAAGCGCTAACCCCCAAAAGGCCCACTTTGGATTAGATGCCGCTCGCTAAGGAAAGATTCTGATGAGGCCTATGATGCTAAGTAATATATAATGATATACAAAAGAAACCATGGAGCTGACACCATGGTTTCTTCTATTTTGATTAAAAATTATCAATATAGATTATTGACATGGTCATAAGGCCAGCATTTAGTATTATACATGTAATTAGTTTGTATATTAACAAACAAAAAATACTCATCAAGGGGGAAGAAAGGATGAAAAATACCAGAAAAATAATCTGTGGCGTACTGACATTATTCATAATGGCGGGATTTACGGCTTGCGGAAATACTGAGGGAAAGACGGACGAGAAACCAAAGGCGGGGAACTACACGGAAGGAACATATACAGAAACCGTGAAGGGACATAATGGAGACCTCGAGGTTGAAGTGTCATTTGATACGGAGAAAATCCTCTCCGTTAAGGTGCTTTCCCATGAGGAAACCGCAGGCATAAGTGATGCACCGATTGAAAGGATACCAGAGGAAATTATTGAAGCACAGACACTTGCTGTGGATACGGTTGCCGGTGCGACAGTGACATCAAATGCCATTCTTGCAGCGGTTGAAGCATGCGTTGTGAAGGCCGGAGGAGATGCGGCAAAGCTTAAGGTGAAGCAGACGGGCGAAGATAAAGAAGCGAAAGATGTTGAACTGACCACTGATGTTGTGGTCATCGGTGGAGGCGGAGCTGGACTTGTGGCTGCGGCTTCAGCTGAAGAACACGGTGCGAAAGTCATCGTTCTGGAAAAACTTGCTGTAACCGGAGGTTCCACTGCACTTTCCGGTGGAGGAATTTCAGCTACAGGAACAAAGTTTCAGGAAGCTGAAGGAATCAAGGATACCAAGGAATCATGGATGAAGCTCTGGAAAGAGAGACAGTCCTCCTCGAATGCTGATGGCATGTATCCGAACTACGAAGTAGTGGACCGGTTTATGGATGCCGCTGTGGTGACTACAGAGTGGATGGTGGATTATATCAAGCATGAGTATTCCGCAATCATGGGATTCGGACTGGATCCTGTAAGAAGACTCCACTTTGCATACAGCGACGCGACAACAAAAGGCGGAACGACTCTTACAAAGAATATCGAGAACTTCATTACCGGTGAGGGAGTAGAGATTCTTACAGAAACAGAGGCTACAGAACTGATTACAGACGAGAAAGGTAACGTCACAGGTGTCATTGCAAAGGGCAAGGACGGAAAAGTGACCGTTCATGCAAAGAAAGTCATTCTGGCGGCAGGCGGATTTGCCAAGAGCGAAGAACTTTTAGAGAGATTTGTTCCTGAAGCGAAGGGCACTTCAGAGCTCAGCTGGGCATCAGCAGGCAGTACAGGAGATGGAATCCTCATGGCTGAGAAATTAGGTGCTGCAGTCTATGAAGAGCCATGGATAATGGGTGTAGGTATCGGCAGCAAGGTTCCTGGAACACAGGCGCTGGGCATGGACTGGACTAGAGTATATGTGAATAATAAAGGTGAACGATTCACGAATGAAGAAGTACATTACTCTATTGCAACAAACAGACTGATCGAGCAGAATGGTACATGGCTCATCGTAGACTCAACTGAGGCGAACAAAGATCTTGTGGCTTCACTTGAAGCGGCTATGCCGTCAGAGGAAGTGGTGAAGGGTGAAACATTTGAAGCCCTTGCCAAAGAGATGAATGTTCCTGAAGAAACATTTGTAAAGAGCATGAACACCTTTAATGAGGGTGTCAGAACCGGAAATGATGTCATGGGGAAATCCAAGGATTACCTCGTATCCGTAGAGAAAGCTCCATACTATGCCATCCGATTCTATCCTGTAACCATGGGCACTTTCGGTGGAGTGAAAACAGATGAAAGCTTCCGTGTCGTCAAGGCAGACGGTAGTGTCATCGGCAATCTCTATGCTACAGGAGAAAACGCCAACAAGGTACTTTACAATCAGGTATACATGTCAGGCAGTGCCGTACAGTTTGCGCTGACAAGCGGACGAATAGCAGGCCAGCATGCTGCGGAAAACCTGAAATAACATATAGCTGACTCAATGCTCCTTCTTTTAAGGACTCCCCTCCGGGTTTCATGAAAGAAGGAGCATTATAGTATTCATAATGAAAATTCAGGGACCAGCATAAATTTCGCAAATATTTTGACAATATATTTCATACGTAATACCATAGAGGTATGGAAATGGTGAATGCACCATAAAATATAAAAAGAGAGGGATGACAATATGAATATGAAGCAGGCAAAGCGTATGACTGAGGACAAGGGATTTGTGGCGGCACTTGACCAGAGTGGAGGAAGTACTCCGAAAGCCCTGGCTGGTTATGGAATCCAGAAAGATCAGTACAGAAATGAAGAGGAAATGTTCGACATGGTCCATAAGATGAGATCAAGGATCATCAGGAGCGAAGCGTTTGATTCAAAGCATATCCTTGCTGCGATTCTGTTTATGCAGACCATGGACAGAACCATTGATGGAATGTATACGGCAGACTATCTATGGGAAAGAAAGAATATCGTCCCGATCCTCAAGGTGGATAAGGGGCTTGCCGAAGAGAAAAACGGTGTTCAGCTCATGAAGCCGATAGACGATCTTAAGGAAACCCTAAGACGTGCAAAGGAAAGACATATTTTCGGTACAAAGATGCGTTCTGTAATCAAAAAAGCGGATCCTGAAGGAATAAAGCAGATTGCAGACCAGCAGTTCGAGTTCGGGAAAATCATCCTTTCCGAAGGTCTGATACCGATCATAGAACCTGAAGTGGATATTAAGAGCGCAGACAAGAAAGAATCCGAGGAAATGCTCAAGAAAGAAATTCTACGTCATCTGGAAGAGCTTCCAGATGACCAGAAAGTGATGCTGAAGCTTTCCATTCCTGATGTTCCGGATTTCTATAAAGAGCTCATCGAACATCCGAAAGTCATGCGTGTGGTTGCACTTTCTGGAGGATACACAAGGGAAGAGGCAGTGGAAAAGCTGAAGAAGAATAAGGGCCTTATCGCCAGCTTCTCAAGAGCGCTGCTTGAAGGACTGAGTCATGATCAGGATGAAAACACCTTCAACACCACTATGGAGAAATCTGTCCGAGAAATCTATGATGCATCTATAGTATAGATCAGTTCAGAAAGCCTTTCTGGCCGAGCGTAAAGTTCGTCAGGGAGGCTTCTTTATTTCTGTGGATAAACCGGGAATGTCTGAGGGTGAAATCCTTATTCCTGTGGATATTGAAGAACCTGAGGAGATAAAAAAGGCGCCCTCATGGAGGACGCCTTCAATAAGTTATACGAAAAAATGATACTACTTCAGATTTCCAGGAGCAGCCTTAAGGATTCTTCCGGAATTCACTGTTTTAACAGGAGAAACTGCAGGTCTTACGATACGCATCGGGATTCACCTCCTTTCAAAGGATAAAGGTCAGTCTAGAAATTCAGACTGTTTTTCCAGATCAGATTGAGCACTTTTCTGATGCTCGTCTTCTCTGAAGGACAGGGTCTTTCTCCGGTCTGCATTCTATACCAGGGACAATGGTTACCCTGACAGGAAGGTCTGTAGAAGCATGACTGACATGTGGAGTCCGTTTCTTCACCGGATGTGACCCATTTAATGATTTTATCATAATCCAGGTCCATGGAACCATCTTCAAGGAGATGTCCCACGTGATTCACCTCGGCATCAAGTGCGGTGGTGCATTTATAGAGCTGACCGTTCGAGCCGATGACCATTGCGTTGGGCTTTGCGGCGTAGCATACAGAACCGGTTGGCATGATGACTCCAGGAATAGCAGAGCTTAATGCCAGTTTTTTGTCCACTGCATCATTTGTGAACTGCCACATCTTTTTACCTGCTGTGATATGGGAGCAGATCGGAATGTCTTCATCGTGCTCTCCTCCCCATCTTCCCACAGGCCGATAGAGGATTCCGAAACGTCTGTCTCCTGAGAAATATTCCTGAAGATACTCAGTCAGTTCTTCAGTCTCAATCAGATTGTTTTCATCGAAATTGACACGTATGGAGATGTCGAAGGTTTCCTGGCTGTCTTTTGCAGATTTCAGATTGTCCATGATGTCTTTGAAGGTCTTGCCTCCTCCGATGAGGAAACGTCTGCTGTCATGTACAGCCTCGATACCATCGATGGTGATCATAAACTGGCGGACATCCATGGAAATGAGTCTCTCGAAGACATCCTTGTTCAGAAAGTAGCCGTTGGTAGATATATCTGCAGAATACTGCATGTCGGATTCTTCAGCAGTTTTCTGAAAGTCTCTTGTGAGCTCCTCCATCAGGTCGATCTCAAGCAGAGGTTCACCGCCGAACCAGCTGATATGAAGGCTGCTTAATGTCTTGGCCTTTGATTTGACCAGAGCCTTGACCCCTTCTATGGTCGCATCGGTCATTCGTCCGCGTGTAAAGGATTCATAGCAGTAGGTGCATCTGAAATTGCAGGCTTCTGTCGGCATCAGAACGAGATGCAGCATATCTGTCCGATGCATGGACTGATGAAGATGCTCGGCACGCTTCAGTTCATTGACGTCTTCTGATACGAGAAATCCGTTTTCCATGAGAACAGTACTGATTTCGGTTTCATTTATGGCAGATGAGGACTTGAGTAGAGTCAGGACTTCTTCTTTTTCGTCTTTCGAGAAATCGACGAGGGCTCCGGTATAGCTGTTATATAAAATCAGACCGTCTTCTTCAGTCTGCGAGAGAGCATTGAATCGGGATGCGGTATATACTTTGGACAATTTTTTATCCTCCTTAAGATGTGGCGCTTTAATCTGAATCTATGTCAAATTATAGATAATATTCATTCTTTATGGCAAATCATTATTTACAGCCTTCATTTTAGCATAGATAGAGTGACCTAGGAAGGTCTAAATATGGAATAAACCGCCTGACCAGTTTCAGACTGGAGGCGGTTTATTTTTGAAGGGGATAGAATCAGTGCCTGTGTGAGAAGGCTGATTTTCTAGGCAACACTGAATTCTTTTTCTTTCGGGGATTCGATCTCACCGGCTTTTGTGAGGGCAATCTTTGTGGTCACGGGTCCTACCAGTTCGTATATGACGGTTCCCGCAAGGATCACGACTTTGATGGTCTGGCCGTATTCAGGCAGGACAGACAGGGCTACGGTTGCGAGTCCTATGGCAACACCTGCCTGAGGAATGAGGGTGAAGCCCAGGTATTTCTTTACAGGTTCTTCGCACCTGCATAATACAGCACCAAGTGTAGCACCGGATATTTTTCCGATCACTCTCGTAACGATATAAATCACACCTACGATACCTACTGAGGGCAGGAGTCTGATGTTGAGATCTGCACCCGACGTGAAGAAAAACATCATGAAGATCGGAGGCGTGAACAGGTCGATCTGAGCAAAGACGTCTTCTGAAATGCTTGAAGCATTGACAAAGAATGCGCTCATGGCCATACAGGAGAGAAGCTCGGAAAGGCCGAAATACTTGGATAGGCCAAGCGTCAAGGCGACCATAGCGATGGTAACGGACAATCTGTTTCCTCGTCCGGTAAACCATCTTGTCATAAGCGTCAGGATGAATCCCATGATGGCGCCTAATAGGAGTGCTGAGGTGATTTCAAGAACAGGTTTGAGAAGTGTCATAAAGAGTGAGATTTCTGCCGTCGCATCCAGGGTCTTTACAACAGCGAGCGAAATCCCGAAAAGTATGAGTGCAATGGCATCATCTATGGCCACAACAGGCATCAGTGTCTTTGTTACAGGTCCATCCGCTTTATACTGCCTGACGACCATCAGAGTTGCAGCGGGAGCTGTTGCTGCCGCAATGGCACCAAGCATAAGAGAAAAGGACAGGTCATGTCCTGTGAGAATCAGTGCAAGATCCACAAGAACAACTGCTGTCAGCGCCTCAAACAGGGCAATCACCATAGGTGCCTTGCCTACTTTTTTCAGATAGCTCAGTTTAAATTCGGACCCTATGGAAAATGCGATGAATCCTAAAGCGATTTCCGATATGGGTTCGAAGGCAACAATGCTCTCGTGGGGAAGAAGCTTCAGCATATACGGACCTGAGATGAGTCCCATGATCAGATAGGCTGTGACATTGGGCAGATGAAATTTTTTGATCATTTTGCTGGATAAAAGAGCCAGAATGAGTGCAAGTCCAAGATAAATAAATAAGTCCAGTTCCATTTCTATTCACCTAGCCCTTCCACTGAAGTGAGGGGAATGGAAAACATGATTCCTTTTCCGGGTTCATTGAGATCACCTGTGATTCTTTTGACTGCAGATTTTGTTTTCAGGATCTGCTCGTCTCTCAAAACAAAAAGCAGCACATGGCTTGATTCTCTTACAGTGTCCGACATAAGGTGTCTCATCATACCGAATACCGGAAGATCTTCATTCTTCATCAGTACATTGGCCATGCCTTTTCCTTCCAGTATCGTCCCACCTTTGACGCCCTCTTCAGCGAGAGAGGTGATCAAGGTGTCGATACAATCGATGTCTTTGAGTATCAGTATCAATAATTGCATATATACTTCCTTTCTACAAAAAAAACCAACAGGATATATTTTATGCCTATGAATTTTGAGCGTCAAGGCAGCTCAACCCCTGATCTTAAAGAGAATATGTGTATTTATTGAGGGAATTGAGGTTAATTAGCAGATATCTTAATACAATTTAAGTGATGAAATAAATCATGCGCAAAATATGTAAAAACGGCACGTCATGATTTATTCATATTTGCAGTCTAAAAATCGTTTACTCCAGAGGGGCTTTTCGGATATGCACGTCAATGTACGGAACAGACATAGGTTACGAAGTCCGCTGTCTTGGGATCGGTCCGAAAATCCTTCGTGGGCTAAATGAAATAAGCTAAATCATTAAGTTTCTGTGAGAAACGGGTATTTTAATGTAGTGAAAGATAAAGAATGATATAATTCTATCGTTGATTGAATATTTAGATAAATTATAAACGGTATGAAAGGAGGTACCCATGAAAAAACAGCTGCTGCTTTTGTGTGTGCTGGGACTGGCTGTACTCATCACGGCATGTTCGGGTTCAGATGCAGAAGGTATTATTTCGGCTAGTGAATGGGAAGATGATCATCCGGAGATTTACGCAAGTTATCAGGAAAACAGTGAAATGGAGGAAACCGCTTACGGGGGATCGGTACCAATAGATTATCTTGAGAAATATCCGTACCTGAAAGTCCTTTATGAGGGAAATGGTTTCAGCATCGATTATCAGAGAGCCAGAGGGCATGTCTATGCGATGGAGGATATTTTAAATATCGAAAGACCGAAACCTGGAGCAAGCTGCCTGTCCTGCAAAACCAGCGGATTTCTGGAGCTTCTCGATGAGCACGGTATAGATGCCAATGCCATGGACTTTGAAGAAGTGGATAAGAGCACGATGGAGACCATAAGCTGCTATGACTGTCACAGAAATGAACCAGGCGTGGTCAGTATTACACGTGAACATCTCAATAAAGCTCTGGAAGGCATCGATGGAGAATTTGAAGATGGCGATCTCGTCTGTGCACAGTGTCATGTGGAGTATCATCTGGATCCGGAGACGAAGGAAGTCGTTATGCCTTCAGTCAGCGGGCTTGATCCTCAGTCCATGATGGCGTTCTATGATGAAGCGGGATACTCCGATTGGGTACATCCGGTTTCGGGTACGCAACTTCTTAAGGTTCAGCATCCTGAATGGGAGACTTTCCAGGGCAGCATTCATAACAGTATGGGCGTAACCTGTGTCACCTGCCATATGCCTGAAATGGAAGGCGAGGGTGAAGAAGCCCTTAAGAGCCACCACTGGACAAGTCCGCTTAAAGACGGCATTGAAGCATCATGCCTTGGCTGTCATCAGGATGATACGGTAGAGTCTCTTAAAGAAAGAGTTGAGAATCTGCAGGGCGAGGTAGAGGAAAAGACGAATGAAACTGCACTGCTTATCGTGGATCTCATTGAGGCTCTGAAGAATGCTGAAAGCAATGGCGTTTCAGATGAGAATATTGCGGAAGCCAGAAAACTTCATAGAGCTGCACAGTGGTACTGGGATTTTGTGTTTGTGGAGAACAGTGAGGGATTCCATAACAATGCGCTTTCACACCGACTGCTTGATGATGCCAGAAGTCTGACGGAAGAAGCTTTGGCGCTTCTTGAATAATGATGACAATCGTATTAAGGCAAGGCTCCTTTAAAACTGGAGCCTTGTTTTAGAGTGGAGGGGGCAATGGTTAAGAAACAGCATTCTTTTTCACCGGGAAAATTTATCGCGTCGATGAAATTCGGTATGATCCTTTTACTGCTTCTTGCAGGATATTCGACTCTTGGGACACTCATCCCACAGGAAAGACCCCTGGGGTTCTATGAGGAAAACTACAGTGAGCTGGTTTTCACTCTGATCAGGATTTTTCAGCTTCATAAGGTATACAGCTCTGTCTATTTCATCATCCTCACACTTTTTTTCTCCGGCAATCTTATTTTCTGCAGTCTGAGGAGACTGCCAGGCACCATAAGGCTTTATAAGAAGGATCTTCATATCGACAGTCTTCTGATTAAAAATCCTCTTTTTGAGATTCCGGTTGAAGGCATAAAGGATAGCAAGGCTCTTTTTCATGCTCTCGGATACAGAAAATTCCGTACGGTTGAGGTAGACGGGAAAAGAATAGCCTATGCGGTCAGACGCAGATGGGGATATTTCGGATCCTATCTTGTGCATCTTGGGATCCTCGTGGTTATACTTGCCCTGGCTTCGGGAAAGCTGTTCGGCTATGAGACTTTTCTTACGGGAATTCCGGGAGATGAGCTTGCGGTTACGGATACGGATTATGTCATTCATCTCACTGATTTTGATATTCTTTACAGAGCCGACCATAGTATCCATCAATATATCTCATCCGCTGAATTTAAAGGAAGAGATAATGAAGTCATTGAATCGGGGGATATTTCTGTGAACAGTCCCATGAGAACAAGAGGATACAAAATCTATCAGAGCGGAACAGGATGGATGATGGAGCTTGTTGCTAAAAGGGGAGGAGAGGAAATCCTCAGAGAAAGATTCTATCAGTCAGGAGCAGTCATGCTTGAGGAGCAGGATCTTGCTCTGGAATTTCGCAGCTTCTATCCGGATTTTGTGCTTTCTGAAGGAAAGGCTTATACAAAGACACCTTTTCTGAACAGGCCGAAGTACCTTTTTATCCTTTATGAAGGGGGAAAGAGCGTATATATGAATGTGGCATCCCCTGGTGAGACCATACGTTATGGGGACATAGAATTTCAGGCATTTGACCCTAAGCTCTTCACGGTACTGCAGGTGATCAGGGATCCTGGAGCCATATTTGCCGCTCTTGGCGGTTTCTTTATGCTCATCGGGCTGCTTCTGACCTTCTACTATGTACCAGGCTATATCATGGCTGAGGAGAGAGAAGGCAAGCTCATATTATCTGGCGGTTCGTACAAAAACAAGGAGGCATACAGGCTGCAGATGGAAGACAGACTCAGTAGGTTTTTAGAAAAGGGAGGGAAATGATTTGACGGAGGCCGAGAATATTCTGTTTTATCTGGCACTGATTATTTATACCATTTCCATGATCTTATACATCGTTTTTTTCATCGGAAGACGGGAGAAGTCTGGAAGGATCGCAACCTATATCCTCTATGGCGGGTTTCTTGCACATACTGCAGCCCTCATCATAAGAGGTATCGCCTCAGGAAGAGTTCCTTTAACCAATCAGTATGAATTTGCCACCAGTTTTGCATGGGGAATTGTTCTGCTCTTTCTGATTTTCGAGAGAAGATTCAGTTTCAAAGCCATGGGT
Source organism: Proteiniclasticum sp. (assembly GCF_032054185.1). Lineage (NCBI taxonomy): Bacteria > Bacillati > Bacillota > Clostridia > Eubacteriales > Clostridiaceae > Proteiniclasticum > Proteiniclasticum sp. The sequence goes on along the minus strand of NZ_DAMBTF010000009.1, from coordinate 88,960 downwards.
ACGTTCGTCATGCCGCTCATCCTTCTTGTCATCGGCTATGCAGCAATGCAGAGTAAGGATATCCATCCGCTGATGCCGGCTCTTCAGAGCAACTGGCTGGTATTCCATGTGGCGACAGCGGTCATCAGCTATGGTGCATTCGGTGTTGCCTGCGGAGTTTCCGCCATGTATCTGGTAAGAGACAGAATGGGCGAGGAAGCTTTCATCACAAAGCATGTACCGGAGCTTAAGCAGCTGGATTTCATCAGCTACAGAGCGGTGGCAGCAGGATACTTCTTTCTCACTCTGGTCATGATTACAGGAGCCATATGGGCAGAACAGGCCTGGTCCAGGTACTGGGCATGGGATCCGAAAGAGACCTGGTCCTTCATCACATGGATCATTTACTCCATCTATCTCCATCTTCGCATCACAAGAGGCTGGAGAGGAAAGAAAGCGGCACTTTTTGCTGTCATCGGATTCATCTGTGTCCTCTTTACCTATATCGGTGTAAATACTCTTCTTCCAAGTGTTCACAGCTATGCTTCCATACGTCTTGTAATGAATATATAGTGCGATAGGCTTATTCATCTGTACTTCTCTCAGAGGAAGTTTAGTCATACTTCGTCTGAGAGAAGTATTTTTTGCGAGGGCAGGTACCTGAGACTATCTGATGCCATAAAGTACCATTAAATGTGTTTCAGTAAATCAATATAGAATGATCATATAAGGTATTATTTCAGAGGAATATTTAGTATAGTTAATATAAGGCTCTGTATGAATGCTATGTTGAAAATAGATTACTTAAATGAGATATGTTATAATATCAAAATATATACTTTCTCGAAGAATTTATTAAGAAAGATATACATTCTTTCTTTTATGCACAAAAAGATGAGTTATATTGAGTACCGATTATCACTGAACCAACATAAAGAAGCTACTCAAGAGGGGGGGGTAAGATGCATTATATAAGTGGATTCGTGAATATATTTCTTTTTCTCATTATTTTCTGGTTGGGTCGCCATGATTTGCAGAATGCAATATATCAGTTTCCTGCATTGTTTGCGGTAATTATCGGATGGATTGCCATTATTAAGTCAAAAGAAAAAAGGAAACTAAATAAGGCTTGATGCATTTAAGGGGTTCTAAGAATCCTTTAATAAATAACATAATATCAACACTACGCTCATACAGAGACTAATATAAAGAACAATCAATAGGATAAAGAGGTATCATATGGGTTTATTTGACAAGCTGAAAGGACCAGTTCTATATAAGGACTCGAATGGAATGAAGAGACAGATTGAAATTCTCTCGGAACTTAAAGACAGAACGTCGGGAGAAACGGAAAAACTGATTCTGAAAGACAGGAAGCTTCTGGAATATGGACTGCAGGGCGAGGAATCTCTTCTATTTGAACTCATGAACAGTTTTACGCCGATGATTATTCTAAGAGATCTTCATCTTGAATCTGGCGATCTAAGTGCTCAGATCGACTTTGTGGTGATCATGAGAAAAGTGATCTTCGTCATCGAGTGCAAAAATCTGTTCGGAGATATCGAGGTCAATGAAGCGGGTGATTTCGTCAGAACACTCAGTTACGGCGGCAGGAAATACAGGGAAGGAATCTACAGCCCCACCACTCAGAACAGAAGACATCTTGATCTCCTTAAAGCCATCAGGAAAGATGAGATGAGTAATCTCCTCATGAGAAGCATGTTTGAAAAGTATTTTGATGAAAACTATAAGTCTGTTGTCGTGCTGGCCAACAGCAAGACGGTTCTAAGTACACGTAAGGCGGATAAAGGGATCCGGAATCTGATCCTACGTAATGACCAGCTGATCAGTCATTTAAAAGCTGTCAATGGTGCAAGCAGGGATGTTGCCTCTTCAGATAAGACCATGTATGAAATCGCAGACAGATTTCTCAGGATGCACAGACCGAACAGGAAGGACTATACGGCTAAGTATGGAGTTCTTCAGGGGGAGAATCTTGTGGATGCAGCTGAAGAAGAGTCAGATAAGGAGAAGGCGGCACAGTCTTCTTCACCCTCAGATAGAGAACCGAAAAATCCCGATGTTCTCTACCAGATGCTGAAAGAATACCGGCTGAACAGAAGTCGTGAGGAAGAGGTGAAGGCATATTATATCTTCACCAATGCCCAGCTGGAGGAGCTGGTTCATGTCAGACCTTTATCGCTGGAGAGTTTAAGACAGATTACGGGATTCGGAGAGGTCAAGGTAAGTAAATACGGACAGGATATTCTGAATATCCTCCATCAGTGAATTAAGTCAGATGAGAATGATGAGCTTAGCCATCAGCTCAATATCCTAAATATCGTGTGGAGGATGCTTAATGAATACCAGTGAGAATCTGATCCTATGCAAAGAAAAGGACATTACGGAGAACGTCCGGTTCTGTGTATATAATCTTCTTTCCAAAAAATTTGATGTCACTTTTACAAACGGAAAAGTATATCACTATAATTACCCGTCCATCGAATGGATCCGGAATCCGAAACAGATCAGTACGCAATGGATCAGCATCAGACATAGTGACAGGGAACTCTTCAACATCAGTGAGATATGGGAATTTTCTGGAGCCCGTCATAAATACTGGGTCATCAGATTCAATGACGGTAGCGGGAACTGCTACGACAAACGTCATCTGGATATTCTTGGCTCCTGCCTGAACAATGAGTCCACAACAAGTACCCTGGAATATCTAAGAAGAATCGCATCTGTAAATGAGCTGCGTACGGAAGATGGACAGGTTCTTCTTCATAAACAGTATGAGAAACTGGATTTCATCGACAGGGATTCTGCCATGGCAACCTATATGAATCCCGACAGATACCCGATGCGCAGCTATAAGGAACCTTCTCTCATATTTCCTTTCGGTGGAAATGCCAGCCAGTTCAAAGCTGTCAGAAATGCCATGACGAATCAGATCAGTGTCATACAGGGTCCTCCTGGAACCGGGAAAACCCAGACCATCCTCAATATCATTGCAAACATCATGATGGAGGGGAAATCCGTATTAGTTGTCTCAAACAACAATTCCGCCATTTCAAATGTGGAGGAAAAGCTGTCATCAGAGGAATGTGGACTTGGATTTCTTGCTGCTTCTTTAGGCAATGTAAAAAACAAGGATATCTTCATACAGAACCAGACTGGCAGCTATCCCTCGTTCTCAGGATGGCGTGCAGATGAAGAAAAACAGGGATTCTTTAATCGGAAAATCAGAAAGGTATCCATGGAGCTCGGGGAGGTTTTTGACAGACAGGAGCGTCTGGCCAGAGCACGTCAGGAGTTTGAAGCTCTTGAGACGGAAATCAGACATTTCAGGAAGTACTGTAAAGAAACCGGTATTGAAATCAGGAGAAATGACCGCGCTCACTCATCTAAAAAGCTCATGAACATCTGGCAGGAATGCTATGCCTATTCAGAAGAGGATAACAAGATATCCTTATGGTTCAAACTGAAAAACATCAGAATCATCGGCATCAGAAGCTGGAAGCTGTATGAAAAAAGACTGCCTCAAGTGATCACTTACTTTCAGGAGCTATACTATGAGGCTAAACACGCTGAGCTGAAATCAGAAATTGAAAAGCTGTCTCAGTATAAGGAACTGGATCGGAACAAGATAGAGGATCTGACACGGGTATCGCTGTCTTACTTAAAGTCAGCACTTTATGACAGATATGGGGGAAGCGCAGTTCGCAAAGTATTTACGTCTCATGATCTTTGGAAAAGCCCCAGAGAGGTAATCAGCGAATATCCGATCACCTTGAGCACCACATTCTCCTCAAGAAGCAGCTTGGGTAAAGATGCGATGTTTGACTATCTCATCATGGATGAAGCTTCCCAGGTGGATGTGGCAACTGGTGCACTAGCCATGTCCTGTGCAAGAAACGCTGTGATTGTTGGTGATCTGAAGCAGCTGCCTAATGTGATCAGCGAGGAGATGAAGGAAAAGACGGATGACATCTTCAGGAAATATGATATCTCCGAAGGATATGCCTTCAGCAGCAACAGTTTTCTGAAGTCCGTCTGCAGAGTCATCCCTGATCTGCCCCAGACTCTTTTAAGAGAACACTACAGGTGCCATCCGAAAATCATCGGATTCTGCAACCAGAAGTTCTATAACAATGAACTGATCATCATGACCGAGGATAGAGGAGAGGCAGATGCGCTGTCGGTTTACAAGACAGTTATGGGTAACCATAAAAGGGATCATTTCAATCAGAGACAGATTGATATACTTCTTCAGGAAGCGCTGCCCGCACTCTCTAAATCGGGCAGTCCGGATATAGGTGTCATTGCACCTTATAACGAACAGGTGAATGCAATAGTGAGCACCTTGGAAGGTACGGGCAGCATCGATGTGGCAACGGTTCATAAGTTTCAGGGACGAGAAAAGGACACGATCATCATGACCTCTGTGGATGATGTGGTCACTGATTTTTCTGATGACCCCTATCTTCTTAATGTAGCCATATCCAGAGCAAAGAAAAGACTTTGTCTGGTGGTTTCAGGGAATGAGCAGCCAGCAGACAGTAATATCGGTGATCTCATATCCTATATCGAGTACAACAATTTTCAGGTGGTCGAAAGTGAACTTTACTCTGTTTTTGACTATCTCTATACTCAGTACACGAAAGAAAGACTGGCATTTCTAAGAAGCCATAAAAGAGAATCGAAGTATGACTCCGAAAATCTCATGTTCGGGACCATTACGGATGTTCTGAGAAAGCATGAGCATCTGTCTTTAGGGGTGATCTGTCATCAGCCGCTGAATATGCTCATCAGAGACCCGAAACATCTGTCGGACGAGGAATGCAGGTATGTCATGAACAAGGCCACCCATGTGGACTTCCTGATTTACAGCAGAATAACCAAGAAGCCGGTATTTGCCATAGAAGTGGACGGATTCCATTTCCATAAAGAAGGTACGAGACAGAAGGAGAGAGACATCATCAAAGACAGAGTGTTCAACCTGTACCGGATTCCGCTCGTGAGGTTTTCCACCAATGGAAGCGGTGAAAAAGAAATCCTTGAGAAGATGATCATGAACTATTCCAGATCATAATGTGAAAAGAAATGAAAGAAGGATCGACTTAGATGAAATATCCGTCAATCCTTCTTTACTATATGAGTTTCTTTCTGATGAATTCGTGCTGTCTGTTCAGGCTGAAGCCTGCTTTCTCATAGAGTATTTTTGCCGGATTACTTTCCACCACCCACAGACTGATTTCAGAAAAGCCTCTTTCTTTCAGCCTGTTTACGGTATAAGCCAGAAGTTCTTTCCCGTAACCCATACCCTGCTTATTGACGGATACTGCCAGTTTGTCGATTTCATTATTTTCGACCATTACTGCCGCTGCAATTTCTTCGTTTTCTCTGAGCACAAAGATATCTTCTGATTTTTTCTGATATGTCTCTTTTTCTTCCTCCGAAGGTTCTGATGGCACGGATTCAAGACCCACAGAAAGCCGCATTCTATGGATGGCTTCGCTGAGTATTTTCTGCACAGCGTCATAATCTTTGTCTGAGTAATCTGATACAGAGATTTGGGAAACATCGAATTTGTCCCCTGAATAGATCATATGGTTGGAGCGGAACCAGTTCTCATATCCTCTTTTCAGGAGAAAAGCGCGGATTGAATCGTCTACCTTATAATCACAGATGATTTCTTCTACTCCGTATTCCAGCATCTCATTTTCCAGAGCGCTTAGAAGAAAGGACCCTATCCCTTCATTTCTTCGACCTGGGCTGACTGTAAAAGTCATACTGGTCCTTTTTGTTCTACCGGTATAAACGCCTATGGCTACAGTGTCATGGTCTGATTTCACAACTACCGCACACTCAGGAAAATCTTCAAGGCAGCCAAGTGTATCCTTTCTGACGAATTCATCCTCTGTGAGAAGATTCTTTATTTCCTGTATGTAGTTCTTCTTGTACTTTTCACATGTTAATCTCATTTTTAATCCCTCATAATTCTATTTGCATAGCATATATATTAATGAATATTATACATTTAAAATGAGAAAATTTAAACGAACGGATCAAGGTTACTGTTCACACCCTTAAACAATTAAATGATATAACTTGGCTGAAATAGTTCCATTTGACCAGTATAAAAACTGGTCTATTTTCTTGTGCTAAAATCCATATAACCATTGAAATAACTATGTTTCAATAAAAAATAATCCTTAAATAACTGGACTTTATTGGTTGTATATGATATAATTATTATATTGATATTATATGAAAGTTTACAGTTCTTTTAAGAAGGTGGGGTCTTATGCCTGTTTTGTTTAAGCAAGATAATCGTCTTCACGCAGAGAATTTCAAGCTGCGTACGCAGCTGAATAAAATTCAGTCAGAAGGATATTTAGGCTCATTGATTTCACTCCACGAGGAAGAAATTGCTAAAAAAGACCGCAGAATCGCGCAAATAGAGAAGAAAAACGCGAAACTTTCAGAACAGCATTCATCCGACCTCAAAAGAATCCGAAGCTTGGAGTTCGATCTTAGCATCGCCGAACTTGATGCAGCAGATTTGAAAGTCCAGATGGAACATCAGATGCAAATCTCCTGTAAAGATCTCTCTGAGCGGGATGGAATCATCCAGAAACTTAAGGCTCAAATCAATCGGGACTATACCAACTCATCCATTCCATCTTCGCTGTGTATGGGACATGAAACAATCCATAACGGCAGAGAGAAAACCAGGCGAAAGCCCGGAGGTCAGCCTGGACATCAGGGATATCATAGAAAAAAACAGATTTCCAGCAGCCAGGTGAATCTTTCGATTCCCTGTGCCTGCCTTTTCTGTTCTTCTGATAATCTTCACACGACAGGTCGATCCAAGACAAGGCAGCTGATTGACCTTAAGGTGACCGTTTCTGCCACGGACTATATATCGAAAGAATTCAAGTGTGACAAATGCGGCACTAGTTTCTATACGGAATTTCCTGAAGGCCTGCCAAACGAAGTCAATTATGGTCCTGAGATCAAAGCGCTTTCTGTTTTTCTCAACAACCGTTGTAACGTTTCTCTTGATAAGACCGCAGAAACACTATGGGAAATGAGCGATGGATTAATCTCCATCTCCAAAGGCACCCTAAGCAACCTATCAACGGAATTCTCTAACAGGGCATCTTCATCTCTCAATGAAATCATCAAAGACCTTAGACAGTCTCCGGTGATCCATACTGATGCGACAAACGCAAGAGTAAGTGGAAAGAATGCCCATATCTATGTGTATGCCAACAAAAACGGAAAGGTCTACTCTGCAAATGCTCATAAAGGAATCGCTGCCCTTACGGGCAGTCCTATCGATGACTATGGCGGAATAATCGTGCATGATCATGATCGCTCTTTTTACCGTTTTGGTGCGGACCATCAGGAATGTAATGTACATGTGCTACGCTATCTCCTAGATGCAGCCGAGAATGAGCCTCATTTGAAGTGGCATATCCAGATGAGAAAACTTCTGCTGGACATGAATAGAGACCGCAAGGTCCTCCTTGCAGCTGGAGAAACGTCCTTCGCTGAGGAAGCTCTGCTAGAATATCGTCATAAATACGAAGAGATTCTCAGTGAGTCCAGCAAAGAATATTCGACTCATCCGCCAACCAAATACTATATTAATGGGTTCAATCTCGCCGCAAGGCTTGGTAAATATAAAAAGAATCACCTTCTGTTTCTAGAGAATTTCCTGGTTCCTTTTGACAACAACCTATCAGAACGATCACTGAGAGTGGCTAAAGGAAAAACGAAAGTTGCAGGCACCTTTCGGAGCATGAAAGATGGTTTGCAAAGATATTGTGACTTTCTCAGCATATCAGAAACTTCAAAGTGCAAAGGTAGCCCAGTTTATCAGACAATCCGTAACATATTCAGTGATGAGGATGATATCTGGTCACCTCTGAGGAAGTGATTCAAGGACACTTAAGTGGAGCGTATTCATTCGCTCTTTTTTTGTTGCAGCTATTTAAGGGTGTGAACAGTAACGGATCAAGGAAGTGGAGAATTAACTGTCCTTAATTGAGGACACCTGATCTGGTATGGTGTAGATATAGAAAAGCCTCGAATTGCTCGATGCTGAACAACCATAATCAGGAGGGAAGATCATGAAAAAAACTGGGGTCGTCTTGATGCTTATTCTTATGCTTGGCGTGACGGGATGTGGTTCAAGTGTGGAGTCTGTAAAGAAAACCGATACAGATGCGCCTCTTCAGGCAGATGCTCAAAATACAGAAGAGGATGCTCCTGCAGCAGATAAAGTCTACACAATAGGAGACAGAATCCTCTTTGATGATGAGTATGCGCTTACCATCATCAGTGTAAAGGAAACAGATGAAAGAAACGAGTTTTCGGAGAAGGAAGTGGAACAGGTGCTGATTATTGAGTATCTGTATGAGAATCTGAACAGCGACGATGAAATCTATATTTCTGAAATGGAGTTCAAGCTCGTAGATGAAGGCGGTAATATGATGGATACCTACCCTGTAGAAGCTACACACACTTCGGTATATACACCTAAAGGCGCGAAGACCTTAGCTTCATTTGCGGTAGGGACAACATCTGAAAGCGGTAAAATTGATATGCATTACTATGACAACATTTTTTCATCCCAATCTGACTGCACCTTTTCTCTTCCTGTAGGTGAATCCGTCGAGGTCAGCATGGAAGGAATCCTGCCGAAGTATGACAACACATTCACTATGGGCGAAATTATTGAAGTGAGCACTGAGCAGGGTGCATATACTGTAACAATCGATTCAGTGAAAAAAACTGAGGAAAGAAATGAGTTTGAGCGCAGAAAACCTGAAGCGGTATATGAGATTGAATATACCTATTCCAATATCAGCCTGGATGAACCCCTGCTGATCACTGAGTATTCTTTTACACTGATAGATGAACATGGAAACACAGGATACAGCTACCCTCTGTTCTCGGATGTCTATCCCAGCGAAACGGTTAAAGGTGCAAGAAGTAAGGGAATCATGTATCTTGCGGCACACAAAGACAGCAGCAGTATCATCCTTACCTTTAAGGACAATATGTTCACCACAAACTCCGACTGCTACATCAGCCTAGATGGCATCAAATAGAAACAGGAGGTCAGTATGAAAAAGAAAATAGTTATTCTGTTATTGTCTCTACTTCTTATAGCCATGATGGGGTGCTCAGACCAGGAGATGAAAAATGATCCCGCTGGGGTACCTGAGGACGTAACAGGCACTGAAACCGAAGTTGAAGGGGAAGTGGAAAAGAAAGAGAACGAGGAATCAGAAGGATTCAATGTGGAGAAAAACCTAATGAGCGTGGAGCTGACACTACCGTCTGAGTTTGCAGGTGATCTTGGAGGCTTTAGCAGGGATACCTATCTCAAAGAAAATCCTGGGATCAGCGATGCTAAGGTGTTAGACGATGGTTCTTTATGGCTGAAGATGTCCCGGACAAAACATAAAGAGCTTATAAAACAGATGGAAGAAAATATGATCACTTCTTTCAATGAGCTGATCGAAGGAGAGGAAACTCCTTATATCCTGGACATCAAATCTTCCAAAGATTACCGGAAAGTGGAAGTGTTTGTTGATCGCGCAGGATATGAGAATTCATTTGATCTGTCGGGGATGACCATATTCTTTTCAGTAGGCTTCTATCACACGATTCAGGGCGAGGATTTTAAACTCAACCTTCAGTATATCGATGCGGAAACAGAAGAGATCATCGAGGAATCGGTATTTCCAGAAGAATAGAATAAGTAGTAGAAAGAGCATCCTATCAGATTCATCTGACAAGCGGGATGCTCTTTCTATGATATCACGCAATTAGAGTTTTATTATATCATAAACATACAATAATAGAGGTAAAATAAGGTTATCAAATCAATATAATTGATATTAATTAAAAGGTTATGATATAATAAAAATATAAATTAATCACGCAGATTCGGGGGACTAGAATGAAAAAGTTATCGATTATAATCACCTTATTGGCCATGGTAATATCCGCTGGCTGCAATAAGACAGAGAACACTCTGGAATCAGATGTGGAGACGAATTCAGATAAGCCGACAATTATCCGGAAAGAAAAAGAAGTGGTGGAGGAGAAAGCTGTTTATGGTGTAGGAGATCGAGTACAGGTAAGGGGAGATTATGCGGTTACCCTTATAGGTGTGACTGAGATCACTGATGCAGAAATCTCAAACGGTACTCAGACACTGCTCATTGAATTTCTATATGAGAATATATCCATAGATGAGAATCATCCTGTGCATAAACTTGAAACCTCACAGTCAAACGGTTTCGAATTAGGCCTGAATGATGGAGTGCCCAGTATTGGAGATAGTATGGATTTATCATACAGCCAAGTGGTCCAGCATACTCCTGTTGGAACTAAGTCACTGCAGAAGTTCGTCTATCATAATGAATCAGGAAAAAAGCGCTTCGATTTTAGATTTCCAGACTATCAGGGTGAGTCAACAGAGTTTCAGGCTGATATAGGTGAAAGAATCATCGCGGATATGAAAGGTAAAATGCCTGAGTATAAAAAATCATATAAGATCGGAGAACCTATGATTCTCGTGGATGCAAAGATAGATTACACCATTACCGTGGATTCTGTAAGAAAGATGGATACTTATCCTGAAGATCTGAGAATCGGAGATCTTTTTCTCTACGAAGTTCTGATGAGCTACTCTGTTCCAGATAAGGATAAATTCAGCTTTAACAGATTCGATCTGATTCCAATAGATGAAATGGGGAATACGGGTTATACAGTTTACTGGAAGAAAGAAGGCTATCCTGTTGAGCTTGAAGATGGTTTTCAGATCCCGATGTATGTGGCCACACATATCGACAGTAATAAACTGATTCTATACTACACCCAGGATTACCAGGTGGAAAAGGGTGGTTACTTCATCGAGATTGATGATATTAAATAAGAATACAAATGAAGAGACAGTGGATATCCTCTTACCATAGAGAGCGCATATCAGCTGTCTGCTTTTATTCAGTAAACATTTTAAATGGATAGAATCTCTCTTAATACTTTTCTAGAATGAATGAGCTCAAGGAGCTCTTCTTCAGTCCTTATAGTATCTGTTCTTCTTTTGAAATACTTATTGATTTTGATGGCATATTTTTTCATGTCTGCATCAATGGATGACATGAAAACCATGACGCTCTCGCCTCTATACAATGTATTGAGATACGATGTGACCATATATTTGATGTCAGAAAGTATGGAGTCTTCAATCCAGTAATCGATATGAGGCAGGTCAATCTTCTTTTCCATGAGTTTTGTATAACACTCAAGGCCGTCTTCATTGGACTCCCAGAAATCAGCATAGACATAATCAAATTCATCCAGAAAGTCCTTGTTCCACTTGTCATAGGCGCTGGCATGAATGATCTGGACCTTTTTATCTGTCTTGAACTGGGGAAGAATGTATTTCTCGAAGAGATCGATGACATCTTTATTCACTTCAACTGCAGTGACGCTTTCCACCTCATCTTTCAAAAGCCAGAGATAGATGATGAGTCCAAGACCCAGCCCGAAGGTCACGCATTTCCCATGACCTTTGTCTATGCCGATGCGCATGCTTTCTATCTCACTGACCGCAGGAGACATCCAGACGTTCTTTCCTTCCATGAGTACTGGAAGTTCCAGGTCTTCATTGAAATATCCGATAGGATGGTAATGGAAAAGGTACATACCAAGTGGAACATGAAAATCCATATTCATCAGGGTTCTTTTTGGAATGACGGTTCTCTGATACCTCACGGTATCCGTTTCCACTTTCTCCAGTCTGATGTCTTTGAAGTAGGGATTTTCCAGGAGACTTCGGATATCCCTGTCCAGATGATCTTCTGGAATATCGTATTTTTTCAGTAAAGATAAAAGTTCTTTTTCCTTTGCAGGTGTCATATAGTCTTCCAGATAATTGAGCACATCAGACAGATAGCTGCGCATATCTCTCATGGACTTCATTAGATTCTTCATGGTTTCCGTAAGCATCGGATTTTTTTCAAACTGTATCATAGGGTACCTCATACTTTCCCATCAGATGGTGATATGGATAATCATAGCATATTTCAATATTGATCGGTAAGCAGAAGCTTTTGAGGCAGGTCTTTAGAAAATTCCCTGAACCATATTCATGACAAAAATTAACAACTGGTTTCAGGATATATGATACAATCCAGATATCAGTATAAATAAAGTGAACTGCGGGGGAGGTCATCATGGCTTTCTCCGTTTTAAATTGTTAAAAATTCATGAAGCTTTAAAAACATGCAATAAAATCGTAAGGCTGAACGTTATATCAATAGGAGGACTGAAGAGATGATGCTTTTTACTTTCGTCATGAGTGATGAACCCATTAAAGATAGAGATCATTCCCCCGAGATAGACGAGCGTATTTTCGAAAGAATCGGCAGGGGTGACTCCAGTGCACTGGACGAGCTGTATCATAAGTCTGAAAGAACCCTTTATGCGTATGCAGTTTCTCTGACGAGGGATCATGAACAGGCTAAGGATCTGATGCAGGAAACCTACCTTAAGATACTTTCATCTGCACATCTCTATAAACCCATGGGTAAGCCGCTCGCCTGGATGTTTACCATTGCCAGGAACCTCTACTATACGGAAATGAAAAGAAGCAGCCGTTTCTCGATAGAGGATCCTTCGAATATCATGAATGACAGGAGGTTCTCCTACGTGACAGATGCCGATGACCGACTGGTGCTGGAAGGGGTGCTTGAAAAACTGACTGAAGAAGAAAGAGAAATCATTATGCTTTACGCGGTATCCGGTATGAAGCACCGGGAGATCGCCGAAAGTCTCGATATGAAGCTTTCAACTTTACTGTCGAAGTATCACAGAGGGCTGAAGAAGTTAAGAAGTCATCTGGAAGAAGGGGGAGAAAGTTCATGAATGACAGAAAAATCGAAGAGAGCATCAAAAGGGTTGTAGACCAGGCACCTCTTGATCTTCTGGACAGAATCAAAGCACAGCCTGTCTCAAAAATGCTCAGACATGATGAGATCACCGCTCAGAAGAAAAAAGGTTCGAGGGTTAAGAAAATCATTCCACTGGCTGCCGCCGCTGCAGTTTTTATGATATTCGGGACCTGGAAGTATCAGTTCAGATCCCCTGACAGTGAAATCTATATGGATATCAATCCAAGTATAGCGCTTGTGACGAACCGAAGAAATGAGGTCATTGATATTCAGGCGGGAAATGATGACGGAAAGAATCTGATCGAAAGCCTAAGCTATAAAGGTGAAGATTATATGGCGGTTACTGAGGAAATTCTGGATCTTATGATCCTGAACGGTTATCTGGATGAGACTGAGGGCATGATGCTGCTTTCTGTTCATAATCAGAACGGGAATAAAGAGAGCAGTCAGCTGACAGAGCTTGATGTTTTCATACATGATTACCTTACACAAAGAGGCATTGATCCGGTGATTCTGGGACAGAAAATTGACAAGACCAGTACCATCACTGAATATGCCAAGGAATATGGAGTATCTGAAAGCAAAATGACCTTTATCAGAAATCTCATGATTCTTCACCCGGATCTGACCATAGAAGAGCTGGTGCCCATGTCCCTTCAGGATCTGGTGTATTTAAGCAGACAGCTGGGCCTGGATCTTGGAAACATCATTGAAAGTCGGGACTTGGAAAAAATTCATGATGACCCTGAAATAGAGAATCCGGATCATGATGACGATGATGATGTAGACGATGAGGATAACGGACATGATGACGATGAGGATGAAGAAGAAGACGAGCATGATGATGAAGAAGATGAGCATGATGAGGATGAAAAAGAAGACGATGAAGAAGATGATTAAAAAACTTCACATCAGGTGCAATAAAAGAAGCGGTTTGTCAGTTAACCTGATATAGAACAAAGGAGGATATGAAAGATGAACATTAAGATGCTGAAGAAAGTGTGGTTTATACCCGGTGCTCTTATGGCTGGTGTGATCATTGTGATGGTGTATCTTACACAGCCATCATTCAGAATGACCATGGATGTTAATCCTAGTATTGAAATTGTCACCAACAGACTGGAACGGGTGGTCGAAGTGAATCCGCTCAATGAGGATGCAGAAAAAATGCTCAGCGGCTATGTGGTTAATGACCGCTCATTGGAAAATACCATCAACGGCCTTGTTGATCGTATGATTCTGGAAGGTTACATCCACGGAGGAGAGGACAATCTTGTAATGATCAGTGTTCAGGATGAAGTCTTAGATTCAGAACTTGTTGCCAGAATCAATGAGTCGATTAAGGCTTATCTTGAAAATAAAAAGATCGAAGCAACCCTTCTTTTAAGTGATATGGATGAAACTTCTGATGACACGACAGGCAGAGAGAGGATAATCGGCAAAATGCGTGAGCTTGGTGTCCATTTGAGTGATGAAGAGCTGTCTCAGATGACCCTAAAAGAACTCTTCGCATACAGCAGAGAAGAAAATATTTCAGAAGAGTCTTTATTCAGAGTAGTCAGCGGGTATGTGACGAAAGAGAGCACAGTCAGGGAAGGAATGCTGACGACAGAACAGATAAGGTCCATTGCCCTCGAGAAAGTGCCAGGCGAAATCATCAGGATGGAAATGGATGATCATGATGAATATGAGGTCAAAATTCTTCTGGATGGTGTCAGATATGAGCTGAAGATCGATGCTTTTACAGGGGAAGTGAAAGAGCTTGAAGAGGAGGACGACGATCATAAAGAAAGAATCAGAAGAAACTCAGATATTTCTCTTGTAGAAGCCAGAGAAATCGCCCTTGAAAAAGTAAGTGGAACCATAATCAAAGAAGAAAGAGATGATGACAGCTACGAGTTCGATATCCTCTTGGATGGAAAGAAATACGAGATTGAAATCAATGCGGTCACAGGAGCTTTAAAAGAATTCAAAGAGGATGACCACAGAAATACAGGGAAGAATAGGAAAGAGGACAAAGTCAAAAAGAATGAAGGAAGAAAAGGGGCGAGCATTACGCTGGAAGAAGCGAGGAGGATTGCTCTGGATAACGTGAATGGAACGATCATAGAGGAAGAAATCGACGATGACTCTTATGATTTCAAAATCAGACTGGATGGAAAAGAGTACGAAATGAAGATCAGCGCTTTCAGCGGAAAGATAGAAGAATTCGAAACTGAACATGAAGACTAAACCCGGAACTTAAAGGGGAGCAGGAGACAGGTAGAATGAAAAACATTCAGCCTGTCTCCTGCTACGTCCACAAGTCTAGAACTCAGGATTTCTAATTGACATCTTCCAGCGATCTGATCCTGGAATTCAGTTTTTCAAGGTTCGGGTTTTCTACCGGATTGTCAGCTATGGCATACTTTTCTTTAAGCTGAAGGATTCTCATTACGCTTTCATCAATTCTCTCTTCGGTAAGACTTCCGCTTTCCACAGCTTTCTTTAAGCCGGATAAGGCACTCATTATAAGAGTATGATCGTGTGCCACCATGATGATGTCGCTTCCTGCCTGAACAGTCCTGACAGCGGCATCCCCAAGATTGTAGTGATCTGAAATGGCATTCATGGAAAGATCATCAGTTATGATGACACCTTTAAAACCCATGCGTTCTCTGAGAAGATCGTTTATGACGATTCTGGAGAGCGATGAGGGGAAATCCGGATCCAGTTCAGGAAGAAGAAGATGAGCAATCATCACCATGTCTGCGCCTTGCGAAATCGCATGCTCAAAGGGAATGAATTCCAGTTTCTCCAGCTCCTCTCTGGTTTTTGATACTGTAGGCAGCGCCAGATGGGAATCCACTGAGGTATCTCCATGACCGGGGAAGTGCTTGACTGCCGGGATGATTTTTCCATCCTGGAGTCCCTTCATAACCTTTATGCCATGCCTTGTCACAAGATCCGGAGTGTTTCCGAAAGAGCGGTCACCGATGACGGGGTTATCGGGATTGCTGCTCACATCCATAACCGGTGCAAAGTCCAGATTGAAGCCATAGGCACGCACAAGTTCTGCAAGTGTACGACCCAGTTCATAGGAATACGCTTCACTGTTTTTCTCACCGGTCGCTGCAGCGGAGGGGAGAGGGAGAATGTCACCGGGCAGTTTTGAAATTCTGCCGCCCTCCTGATCGATTCCGAAGAAAAGCGGAACAGGATTACTCTTGTTGGCATCTTTCAGAGAATTGACATATCTGACCGTCTGATGAGGATCTGAAAGATTCTTGCTGTTGAAGATGATTCCGCCGACATGATCATCGGTGATCAGTTTCAGCGATGCCGCATCAGGCTTCGTTCCAAAA
Source organism: Proteiniclasticum sp. (assembly GCF_032054185.1). Lineage (NCBI taxonomy): Bacteria > Bacillati > Bacillota > Clostridia > Eubacteriales > Clostridiaceae > Proteiniclasticum > Proteiniclasticum sp. The sequence goes on along the minus strand of NZ_DAMBTF010000009.1, from coordinate 72,651 downwards.
ATTCCGGCAAAGATCATCTGACCGATTTTTTCCTCAAGAGTCATTCTGGATAAAGTCTCCTCGATCTGGGATAACGGCGGATTATCCTGAGATGCGGGTGGCTCGTCAGCTGTTGCAGCTGTACTGACTACTGAGATATGATCCGTAGGAGGATTTTCAGAATTCAGACTGTTATCAAGAATCCACTTCAGCTCATAGGAGCTGCTTACTTTGTAGATTATAATCGTATGATCATATCCGCTTTCTTTATAGAAGGTCGTTTCATCCGGCTGACCCAGCTCATCAAGGATTTCGTTCTTCTTGATCGCCTGATACGTGGCTTTATCACTTCTCAGATCATATACTGCAGCTCCCTCATATCCCACGGTCAGGCTTTCCCCTGGATACGTCTCATAACGGCCCGTTTGGGTGTCATCAGATGTGGAAGGCTTCCCATATTCTTTCAGGACTTCTTCCTTTTCGGATTCTCCTGAAATAAGTGAGATGTCCGGAAGCATTCCTTTAAGAGACTGTGTATAGATTTCAGTGATTATTTCGGTATTCCTGCCTTTCGCCGGAGCTTCTGAATCTGATGGAACTTCAGTTTCTTCAGGGGGCAGCTGCGGCTCACCAGCTTCCTTCAGCGAAAAGATATAAGTGAAAGTGATCACAGACAGGACGAGCAGCAGTAAAACAGCAATTTTTTTAGGCATGATATCCCTCCTGACATCTTAATGTCTAACACGAAACGATTCTTAGTACCAGACAGTAAAAAGTGGAGTAATCTGAACGTTTCCTGATCTATGTACAATGCGGTTTCCCATCTAATCCCATTGTCCCGGGAACCTCTGCTTTTTCAGAGGAGGGAAATTCCTTGAATATTTCTCGACTTCATCTTCCGGCAGATCATCAAAGACTTCCGAGCCGTAATATTTACCGGTAATACCCTTCATGCTGCCCTCACGGAGCTCGATCCCCATAAATGCATCAAAGTTCTTTCCCTCGGAAGTGGTGATGCCGAAATGGTCGCAGGTGACAAATCCCAGTCTCGGATAATAGTCCGGTTCTCCAAAGATCACGATGCCTTTATAGCCGATTTCTTCTGCAGCCTTCATGGTTTCCTTGACAAGCAGTTCTCCGACGCCGAAACCCTGCCACTGTGGATCCACACAAAGGGGGCCGAAGGTCAGGACTTCATGAGTTTCCGTCTCACTGGCGACTCTCGCTTTGGAGTACATGATATAACCGATGATTTTACCGTCTTTCACGGCTACTCTGGAAAGCTCTGGCAGATGGTCTTCATGCTTTCTCATTCTGTGTACAAGATAATGTTCATCACAGCCAAGGTGATGTTTGTTCCAGAAAGCGTTTCTGGTCATGAGTTCAACCGCATAATGATCTTCTTCGGTTTCTTTTCTGATTTCGAGATCCAGAAGGCTGAGCTTCGTCTTCACTTGTGGGAACCATCCCATCTCTAGCCTGACTTCATTTCTGTCGAGATCGCTGTTTGTATAGCAGCAGCTGTCAAATCCGATGAGCGTAAAGCCTTCATTTCTGTAGAAATCCAGAGCGTCTGCATTGCAGGACTGGGTTTCAAGAATCACAGCACGTCTTCTTTCACGTCTTGACTGCTCTTTTGCGATTTCTACGAGTGCATGTCCGATGCCTTTTCTCCTGAAAGGCTCAGAAACCCACAGCTCCGTTATTCTCAGTCTGTTCGACCATAGCTCAGGATCGGTTTCCATTGCAGCGATCAGCTGATTCTCATGAACGATTCCCCAGGCATGGGCATTCTCATAATGATCCTGGTACAGTTTATCGGGGTAGTCGTATTCTTCAGGTGAGTGCGTCACCGGTTCAGGGAAATTTCTGCGAATCATCTCCACAGAAAATCCGGCTGAATTTTCCTTTACGCTCACGTCATAATACTGAGTGGTCGTATATCCGATGGGCAGTGGTGTCCCTTTCCATTTGTCTTTAGGCAGATGAATAATTTCATATTCCACAGTCTTTCCCCCTATATCATCTATGGCTGATGAAACACGTACCGGTTTTCAGCCGGTTTCTGAAAATCTTTTAGCTCACTTCATATTTTATATCCTGAGGTATCCATCTTCATTTCATTTTTGTTACAATATAACTAAAAGCTTGGTACAAGGAGAATGACAATGAAATCTGCAGAAGAATGGGTAAAAGAACTGAAACTGGAACCTCATCCTGAAGGGGGATATTACAGACAGACGGATCGTTCCCCTTTTGAATACAACATCGATCGGAAAGGTCTACCACTATATACGAACATCAACTTCCTTCTGATGAAAGACAATCCGTCTCATTTCCATAAGCTTACATCGGATGAACTGTGGTTCTTTCACGATGGCAGTCCGCTGACGGTGCATTCGATCTACCCGGACGGCAGATATGAGGCGGTTATCTTAGGGCTTGGAGAAGGGCAGAAGCTGAACCATACCGTACCTTCAGGGACCGTATTCGGATCCACAGTGGAAGAGGGATATGCCCTTGTCAGCTGTATGGTGGTTCCCGGATTCGACTTTGCCGATTTCAGGCTGTTTTCACAGAAGGAACTCATGGAGCTTTATCCTCAGCATGAATCCATCATCAGAAGACTAGCCTTCGAATCTCTATAGTTCAGGACAAAAAGCAGAAAGAGTCACAGGACGTCAGGATAAACCTGCGCTGGGCTCTTTCTGCTTTCTTTTATTAACGGTTGATGCGCTCGCGATTTCTGAGACTGACATTGCTGAGGAATCTGTAGATGGGCGTAATATCTGTCTTCTTCCGAAACTCGAACTTCTGTCTGTCCAGTTCTTCTCGGTTGGATTTCTGATAGGCATCTGAAAGATAGGTGATGGTGATTTCACTGTCATTAAAACCAGCCATGATGGCAGTCCTTCTTTCCTGAAATTATTTAATATCCTCATCATATCACATGAGATTAACGGTGGTATAAAAGAATGAACATACTGATAATTGGCGGAAAATTGAAAATTTCACAGGTTATTAAATTTAAGTGTTAATTATTAGAATATTTTGACTGAATTATAACGACGAAGCTTTAAATTGATAAACTAATACCTATGTTATTATATAATTGACAATTTATTAATAAAGGAATAACATAAGTGTTAATATAATCTATAATTATTTAATTTTTAATCAATAAAGCATCTGGAAGGAGGAGTTAGATTTGCTTCGTTATGTTATCAAACGTGTCGGTCTTGCAGGATTGACTGTTCTGATCATCACTGCCATCACTTTTTTTACAATGAACGCGATCCCCGGAGGGCCTTTCGATTCAGAGAAAGCACCTAGTGAAGCGGTGAAAGCAGTGCTTCAGGCGCGTTATAATCTGGATAAGCCGATTCCCGAACAGTATGTACTGTATCTGCGTGATATCTTTGATGGAGACTTCGGTGTTTCACTGAAGACCGGAAGAGACATCGCACTCACCATATCCGAGTCATTCTCAATCTCAGCAAGACTCGGTGGAATGGCTGTTATCGTAGCCCTTACAGTCGGACTTGTTCTTGGAAGCCTGGCGGCCCTGACACGAAACAAACTCCCCGACCGGATCATCATCTTCTTTTCAACTCTTTCTACAGCGGTACCAAGTTTTGTGCTGGCGACTCTTCTGCTTCTGATTTTTTCCATTCAGCTTGGATGGATTCAGGTATGGAGCGCTGAGAAGACAAACTATATCCTGCCTGTAATTGCGCTATCCCTGTATCCGATGGCCTACATCACAAGGCTCACAAAGAGCAGCATGCTGGATGCACTGGGACAGGATTATGTAAGAACTGCAAAGGCGAAGGGCGTATCCGGCTGGAAGATCATATTCAAGCACGCATTAAGAAATGCACTTATCCCCATCGTCACTTATGTCGGACCTATGACGGCGTATATCCTCACAGGAAGCCTTGTTGTGGAAACCGTATTTACCATAGGCGGACTCGGTTCCAAATTTGTAAGCGGCATTACAAACAGAGATTATCCGATGATCATGGCCACAACGATATTCCTCGCAACGCTCATGGTCATTGCCAATCTGATCAGTGACCTGATCTATAAGATGGTCGATCCAAGAATCAGTTTTGATTAGGAGGGAACAGGACATGCAAAACATCGAAAAGCCTAAAGTAGTCAGACCATTCAGTATGCAGCTTGATCCCGCCGTATTTGAACTGGCGACGGAAGAAGAGAAGAGACAGCAGGATGTCATGGGAGAATCAACCACCTTTCTGAAGGATGGCGTGAAGAAACTTCTTAAAAATCCTCTGGCAGTATTCAGTCTGGTTGTCCTTGCAGTCATACTGGTCACAATTCTTGCAGCTCCATTAATCGTGCCTTACAAGTATTCCGAAATCATACAGGTCAACGGAGTAAGAGACAGAGGGGCCAAGAATCTGGCGCCATTTGAGTATTCGGAACTTGAACAGGAATACATCGAAAATGGAGGAGAAGTCTTTCCGCATATCTTCGGAACGGACGCGCTCTCAAGAGACTATTTTATAAGAGTGGTATATGGTACTAGAGTATCCCTAAGTGTCGGACTTTTTGCCAGCCTTATCGTACTGGTCATCGGACTTCTGTATGGAAGTGTTTCAGGATATGTGGGCGGTCGGACAGACCTTGTCATGATGAGAATTGTCGACATCATCTACTCGCTTCCGGACATGCTGATCATCATACTGCTTTCTGTGGTACTGGATCAGGTGTTCACGAATATGGGTGGAGGACTTGTCGATAAACTAGGCAGTAACATGATCAGTATATTCACCGTTTTCGGTCTGCTTTACTGGGTAGGAATGGCAAGACTTGTCAGAGGGCAGATTCTGTCCATCAAGAGAAACGACTATGTACTTGCGGCTAAAGCCGTAGGGGCAAAGGCGCCAAGAATCATACTGAAACATATCCTGCCGAACAGCATCAGCGTCATCATCATTTCAACAGCGCTTCAGATTCCATCGGCTATTTTTACCGAAAGCTTCCTGAGCTTCGTGGGGCTTGGCGTTCAGGCTCCGATGCCTTCACTTGGAAGTCTAGCGAATGCCGCGAGAGAAGGTCTTCAGAGTTATCCCTCCAAGCTGCTTTTTCCGGCACTGATCATCTGCCTGATCGTACTCTCCCTCAATCTTCTGGGTGACGGCATGAGAGATGCCTTCGATCCAAAATTAAGGAAGTGATCTTATGAGTGAATATTTAATGGAAGTCAGGAATCTCCATACATCATTCTTTACAGATGCCGGTGAGGTTCAGGCAGTAAACGGCGTATCCTTCACCCTCAAAAAAGGGAAAATACTGGGTATAGTAGGAGAGTCCGGATCAGGAAAAAGTGTAACAGCCTATTCCATCATGAGTATCCTTGATGATGCAGGAAAAGTGACCGAAGGAGAGATTCTCTATAACGGAGAAGATGTGCTGAAGTACAGTAAAAAGAAGATCCATAATTTCAGAGGAAAAAATGTCAGTATCATATTTCAGGATCCTATGACAAGTCTCAATCCAGTATTCACCATAGGCAATCAGCTGGAGGAGGCCATTCTTCTTCATACTGGACGAAGCAGAAAAGAGGCAAGAGAACATGCTATAAAAATGCTGGAGCTTGTGGGGGTCAATGAACCTGGGAAAAGAGTGAAACAGTATCCTTATGAGCTTTCAGGAGGCATGAGACAGAGAGTCATGATTGCCATGGCACTGGCATGTGAGCCTGATATTCTGATTGCCGATGAACCAACCACTGCGCTTGATGTGACCATTCAGGCTCAGATTCTAGAACTGATGCAGGAACTGCAGGAGAGGATGGGGATGTCCATTATCCTCGTCACTCATGATTTGGGCGTCATCGCGGAGATGTGTGATGAGATTATCGTGATGTACGGCGGACGAGTATGTGAACGTGGAACTGCGGAGGATATCTTTTATCATCCCTCCCATGAATATACCAAAGGACTTCTGAATTCCATCCCGAACATCACTAGAATCAAAGAAAGACTGAAGCCCATTGCGGGTACTCCGATCAACCTTCTCAGTATGCCTCTTGGATGTGCATTTGCAACCCGCTGCGACAATGCCATGAAAATCTGTCTCACAGTGGTCCCTGATGAGCTGACGCTCAGTGATACTCATAAAGCGGCATGCTGGCTGAATGTCAGAAAACTGACAGAAGAAACAATTAAGGAGGTGGACCATGGCTGAAGAATATCTGATTGAAGTTGATCATCTGAAACAGTACTTCCCTATAAAAATGGGGTGGTTTAAAACCAGAAATCTAAAAGCGGTGGACGATGTGTCCTTCAAGATCAGACATGGGGAAACCCTGGGACTTGTCGGGGAATCAGGCTGCGGAAAGACTACAGTAGGAAGATCTCTCCTCCGTCTCTATGAACCGACTGCAGGAGAAGTGCTCTTTGAAGGTGAACTGGTGTCAGGGGAGAATATCCAGGCCATGCGCCGTAATATGCAGATGGTCTTTCAGGATCCCTACTCCTCGCTGAATCCGAGAATGACCGTAGAGGATATCATCGGCGAACCGTTTGACGTACATAAACTGTATAAGACAAGAAAGGAACGCAGAGAAAAGATACTGTCTATTATGGAACTGGTCGGACTCAATGCAGAGCATGCTGCAAGATATGCCCATGAATTTTCAGGAGGTCAGAGACAGAGAATCGGTATCGCAAGAGCTCTTGCAGTGAATCCGAAATTTATCGTCTGCGATGAACCGGTTTCTGCACTGGATGTCTCCATCCAGGCGCAGGTGCTGAATATGTTTGAAGACCTTCAGAATAAACTGGGTGTTGCTTATCTCTTCATTGCCCATGATCTTCTAGTCGTCCACCATCTTGCGGATCGAATCGCTGTGATGTATCTGGGAAAGATCGTGGAGGTTGCTGCGGCTGATGATCTTAATGATCGTCCAATCCACCCCTATACACTTTCGCTTTTATCTGCAGTACCCATACCGGATCCTATTATCAGCAGACAGAGAAAAAGGATCATTCTTGAGGGAGATGTGCCAAGTCCTCTCAATATGCCTAGCGGATGTTCTTTCAGAACCCGATGCAGATATGCCACCGCACAGTGTGCGGAGGAAGTTCCGCCGCTCATCGACCGTGGTGGTGAACATTTCGTAGCCTGCTGGAACAAATAAAAAATCACTTCTGATTCTCACATTTCCGGACAGCAACGGATTTTTCATCGACCGGAAGTGTTGAATAAATGATGTCAAGCTCACGATAAAGGAGGAAATTGTATGAAAAAGCTAACTGCACTGTTACTTGCTTTAATGATGTCCCTGTCGGTGCTCGCAGCCTGCGGCAACGATGATGACAATCCAGATGCAACACCGGAATCTCCAGCAGAAACACCAGCTGAAGAACCGACCGGGGAAGCCAATCCATTACCAGAGTGGGATGAATACGATGCGCTCATCAAGGAAATCAAATCCAGTACAGACTTCGCAGCCCGTGAAGCGCTGATGCATGAAGCAGAAGATATGCTCATGGAGACTTTCGGACTCGTTCCCCTCTATTACTACAATGATATCTATCTTCAGAAACCGGATGTTAAAGGTATTTACTCCAATCCATACGGTACCAAGTACTTTATGTATGGAACTTCACCAGATAACGTTCTTAAACTGCAGCTGGCCAGCGAACCGGACAAACTAGATCCAGCGCTGAACAGTACAGTCGACGGTGCAACACTTGCTGCCAATACATTTGTCGGACTGTTCACCTATAATGAGAAGGGTGAACTGGTTCCTGCACTAGCAGCAGACTACACCGAGTCAGAAGATGGCCTGACCTACGAGTTCACCCTGAAAGATGGACTTAAATGGAGCGACGGATCAGAACTTACCGCTAAGGATTTTGAATATGCATGGAAACGTGCAGCAAATCCTGATACAGGAGCTGACTACAGCTACATGTTCAATACCATTGCAGGTTTTGATGACAACGATCTTCAGGTCACAGCTTCAGAAGACGGCAAGAAACTAACAGTAGTTCTTGCAGCTCCGACAGCTTATTTCCTTGACCTGGTTGCATTCCCAACCTATCTTCCACTTAAGAAAGAAGCCGTAGAAGCTCCTGCCGACTATGCAACCAATCCTGGAGCATGGGCACTGGAAGCTGGATTTGTATCAAACGGCGCATACACACTTCAGTCATGGAGCCATAACGAGAACATGGTCTATGTCAAGAATCCTAATTACTATGAAGCAGACAAGGTCACCATAGAAAAACTGGAACTTATGCTCAGTGATGACGATGCAGCAATATTTGCCGCATACAATTCCGGAGATCTTCAGTTTATCGATGTCATACCAACAGATGAAATCGCGTCTCTTCTTGATAATCCAGAATTCAATATTGTAGACCAGCTTGGTACATACTATGTAACATTCAACGTCAAGAGTCCGCTGTTTGAAGGTAAAACTGCAGAGCAGGCTAATGCAATGAGAAAAGCCATCGCGCTTCTCATCGACAGAGGATACATTGCAGAGAATATCGGTCAGACAGGACAGCAGCCAGCCAACGCATTTATTCCAGCAGGCATGATGGATGGTAACGGTGGCATATTCAAAGAAAACAATGACGGCTATACCTATCCTGTAGAAGACAGTGCAGGTTACTTCGATCCTGAATACTCAGATGCAAGTGTGGATGAAGCAGTTGCACTTCTTGAAGAAGCCGGATTCGAAATGACTGCAGACGGTATGCTTGATGCATCCAATCCGATCAGCTTTGAATATCTGACCAATGATGCAACAGCTCACGTAGCTGTCGCAGAAGCCATTCAGCAGGATCTGGCAGTTGTAGGAATCGACATGAAGATCAAGACTCTGGAGTGGAGTGTATTCCTGAATGAAAGAAAAGCAGGAAACTTCGATGTAGCCAGAAACGGTTGGATTGCAGACTTCAATGATCCGATCAACATGCTTGAAATGTGGACATCAGACTCAGGAAACAATGATGCCCAGTTCGGAAAATAGCCTTCCTTAATAACCTTTAAGGCCAGCTGCTCTGCAGCTGGCCTTTATTTTGGGTTCCTTTTCAGATGGGAGAAGGAATCAGCTGAAAAAGAGCAGCTGAATATCTCAGATTTCTCAAGATCATACCATAAGAAAAGGTCCTGCATCTGAACTGCAGGACCCAGAATCGGTTATGACATGATCGATGGCGAAACTGAAGTTATCCTGATACAGGCTCAAATCCTATGGACACATCAGCTGATTCTGAATCTTCGACGTGCACCTGCCGCTTTCGCACCGATTACACGGTCAGCAACTCTTGTTTTGAGAACCAGATAGCCGTAGATGGCTATGCCCATAAAAGCGAGGATGCCAAGGCTTAATTATTGAGCGAGAACAGGTTGCCTGATTGCTCAGCAGTTTCATTTTACCGTATCTTCAGGAAGGAAACCATAACAAAAACAAGGTTATGAAAAGTTATACATTTTTTCAATACGTTTCAGGTATTGTGTATCCTTTTCGGGATAATCTGTATCCTCAGAAAAACGTCTTCTCACGCCTACGTGGTATATTATTTTTAAGATGAAAAATATTTCCTTCCCTTACAAGGATTCTGAAGAAAGTGGACAGTTTAAGGGACAGTGAGAAAAGGAAGAAACGAAATGGCGGTAAATGAGCCTATACCTATAGTCAAAAACAGATCAAAAACTGAGATGATTCTAAGCGGTCCGATGTACAAAGTCATCCTTGCCATATCTTTGCCTCTGATCATCAACAATCTCATCATGACGCTCTATAATATGGCTGATGCTTTTTTCGTGGGTCAGCTGGGTACCACGGAGTTTGCTGCTGTATCTTTTGTCAATCCGGTCATGTTTCTCTTTCAGTCCATCGGAATGGGCATCCAGATTGCAGGAACATCGATTCTTGCACAGCTGATCGGTAAGGATAAAATCCATGATGCCAAAGAGTATGCTTATCATGTCATCCTGTTTACCGTTGGAGCGGGTCTCTTTCTGGGATTTGCAGGATTTTATATTTCGCCCTTTATCATCCAGTTCATGGGCGGAACCGGACGGTTCGGAGATCTCTCTCTGGAATACCTGCGTTTTATATTTCTTGGCGTTCCGCCTCAGATTGTATTTATGGGTTTTGTGGCCATAATGAATGCTCAGGGAAACACCAGATCGTCAACCTTAGTCAATTCCTTTTCCGCAATCGTCAATATCATACTGGATCCGTTCTTCATTTTTGAAAGGATCCCGTTTATAGGTCTTAAGGGCCTTGGACTTGGTGTGGGCGGAGCTGCGATAGCTACATCGATTTCCCATCTTGTCCTTATGATCCTCGGTTATTATGTCATGAGAAAAACAAGCAGGACGGTTCCTGTAAAGTTCAGGAACATCCCTTTTGACAAAGCAAAGCTTGCGAAGATCATACGTGTCGGTCTTCCTAGCTCTGCTGGACATTCCGGTTCAGCTTTCGGATTCATCCTGCTCAATACCTTCATTGCCGGCTATGGAACTTCCCTTCTCGCAGCATTTTCACTGATCAACCGCATCAACAATATGATTATGATGCCTGCCATGGGAATCGGATCTGGACTGACCTCCATAGTGGGACAGAACATGGGCGCAAGTCAGCCCTCAAGGGTGAGGGACAGCTTCTGGAAGGCGGTGAAGCTTTCGACGCTCATCAGTGTCATCGGAGCAGTCGTGATTTACCTCTTCCGTTATAGGCTCATCTACTTCTTCACACCTACAGCGGATGATCTGATGGTGAGTCAGAGCCTTGAATATCTTATCTATATCCTGCCGACCATACCGCTCATGGGACTCTTCTCCATTTTCCAGGGACTCTTTCAGGGTTCAGGTCATACAAGGTATTCCATGTTTATGGCCATCGGGCGTCTGTGGCTCATAAGAATACCTCTGATCCTCATCTTCTCGAACTTTACGGGCCTGGGACAGAGAGGAATATGGATTGCAATGAACGTATCAAATATTCTTGTCGTACTCTACGGTTTCTGGATCTACAGATCCGATACGTGGGCAGAAGAAGTCATTTAAGTCTTAACGAAGTTAACGAAAAGCAGTCAGGTTCCATAATGCGGAGCCTGACTGCTTGTTCATTTGTGATAAGTTTCATGACGGATTCAGACGATTACGCGGTAGTGAAGATGAACAGCTCCGCTTCTAAAGTGATGCTCATCGAGCAGTTCCAGTTTTATGCTCAGATTTTCCGGAAATGCTTTTTTACCACCACCTAAAACGACGGGATGAACAAGCACACGAAACTCGTCAATCAGTCCCTCACTCATTGCCTGTCCGGCAAGTTCGGGACCACTGATGGTAAGATCCTTATCTGAGGATGCCTTAAGCCTGAGGATTGCATGAGGATTGAATTCATGTTCTATACTCGTTCTGGCGCTTGATGCAGAAGAAAGCGTCTTTGAGTAGACGATTTTCTCTGCATCTCGCCAGATATAGGCAAATTCCCGGATTTTCTGAGACTCATCTCCTTTTTTTATATCTGATGTATCCCAGAATACCATCGATTCATACATCCTGCGTCCATATAGGTAAGTGCCGATGGAACGCTGAAAGTCAGTCCAGAATGAAAATACCTCGTCATCGGAAATGGACCATTCAAGATTGCCATGCTTATCCTCCATGTAGCCGTCCAGAGATATGTTGATCGGGTAGATCAGTTTAGCCATTTTTACGACCTCCTCATTTGTGTTATCGCGAAATCCAGCATCAGGATATCTGTTCTCATTGAAATAGTGAGAACCTGCGCTTCCGACAATCTCAAAGATAGGTTCTAAACTTAAACATTGTCAGAAGACTCATTTAATTTATGATATCTAAACGGTACAACGGATAAGCCTGAAAATCAAGCAGCCTTATGGCGGATAATCTCAGGTGATTTCAAGCGGATGATTTCGGGCTGGTTATTATCTATAGCAGTAAGGTTTGCCTTAGTTTCGCCACAATTGTATGATACGATCATATTGTAGAAATAATGATATCAGGATGATATGAATAAAAGAAAGAGGTGGCGTATAGTGCTGAAATGGTGGAAGAATTTCATCAAAAGACTGGGAGAATCAAACAGAAAAGAGTTCGGAGGAAAAAGACTGGACTGCTGTAACATAAACCGCGAGAACAGTAAATAGCGCTTACTCGACGGATTCACAGCATTAAGCATAACAGGGCGTAGATAAATGAAGATAGCGTGAGCAAAGTGACGGGTTTAAACCATCTGAACTTAGTCTCACGATACCCTTATGATCAGGAAATGGTCATAAGGAATAAAGGAGAGAAGATACTATGATGTTCATACCGATTGTTCTTATTGCGGGGCTATTCTATATCCTCACAAAAGACAACAAAGTCAATCTGACAAAAGACAGCAAGGATCCGCAGAACCGTTTAAAGGAAAGATTCATCCGAGGCGAAATCGATGAACAGACCTACTACAAGATGAAGTCGGTCATCGATGAAGATTAGAATGATTAAAGGAGGGAAATCCTTATGATGTATAACAGAAACTACTATGATCCAGAGAGGTTTTTTTCCGGCAGATTCAACTGCTTCAGTCCTTGGCATATCCTGATTCTAATAGGCGTCATCATACTCGTTATTTCAGTGGTGAAAATAATGTCAGATCGGAGACCCAAGACTGATTCAAAGGATCATCTGAGAAAACTCCTGAAGGAGAAACTCATTAACGGACAGATCACAGAGGAAGAATATCGGGCTAAGAAACGGGTAATCGATGAAGATTAGTTGACAAGATAAGGAGCGTCTCCCTATTCTCTCGCAGAAACAGGAGGTGAGGGATTTTGAAAGGAAAATGGATTGCAGGAATCGGGATCGGAATACTTCTGATCCTGTTTGGCGTGTTTGCGCTGAACAGGATTCCAGGAGAAAGGTTTATGAATCCCGGAAACGATAATGGTGTGGCTGATGATGACAATGAAGACAGGGTCAGAGGAGAAGCGGTAAAGCTGCCCATTCCCGCACTTCTTAAAGATGATAATCCTGATGAAACTGTATCGGATTACAACCTTAATGTTCAGGCGGGAGAAACCCGATTTATAGGGGATAAGATGACCCCGACTTTAGGCTATAACGGAAACTATCTGGGCCCTGTTATCCGAATGACTCGAGGACAGACAGTAAACATGCATGTCAGAAATGAGCTGACAGAAGATACTTCCGTTCACTGGCATGGACTTCTCGTTGAAGGAGCTCTAGACGGTGGACCTCACCAGCTCGTTGGCCCAGGAGATATCTGGGAACCCTCATTTACCGTAAATCAGCCGGCCTCTACCCTCTGGTTTCATCCGCACGTGATCGGATCAACTGCTACGCAGGTCTATTATGGTCTTGCGGGGCTGATCATCATTGAAGATGAATATTCCGAAAGTCTCAATCTGCCGGACGACTATGGCGTGAATGACATTCCTCTGATTATTCAGGACAGAAGCTTCGCTGAGGATGGATCCTTCTTCTACTATGACAATATGATGGATGGAGCGATAGGTGAGTACATCCTTGTAAATGGTGCTCTGGAGCCTGATCTGGAAGTTGAGCAGGTTAAGATGAGATTCAGGGTTGTGAATGGCGCCAATGCGAGAAATTTTGATCTTGAACTGAGCGATCGTAGTGATTTTCACCAGATCGCCTCTGACGGAGGACTACTTGAAGCTCCGGTGAAGAAAAGTTCGTTATTTATCTCCCCTGGCGAAAGAGCGGAGATCATTATTGATTTCGCTGAATATGCTGAAGGCGATACATTGGAACTTAGAAGTGACGGGGAGCTCGTCATGACCTTTACAGTGGGCAAAGATAAAGAGGATACCACAGAAATGCCTAAGAAGCTCACCACCATCGAGAAATTAGCCGAGGAACAGGCATCTGCAGTGAAAACCATAGAACTCGATGGTATGGGCCATATGGTCACCTTAAACGGAAGGCAGTTCGATATGGATCGTATCGATGATGATGCGACTCTTGGAGAAATCGAGATATGGGAAATCTCCACGCAGAGATCCATGATGATGGGTTCTTCGGGACATCCTTTCCATATTCACGGGACGCAGTTTCAGGTGCTGACGCGGGACGGCCGGGAACCTCCACCGAATGAGAGTGGCTGGAAAGACACCATCTTTGTGGGTTCAGGAGAAACGGTAAGGATTATCGTCAGATTCAACTATAAAGGCCTGTTTATGTATCACTGCCATATTCTGGAACATGAAGAAGCAGGGATGATGGGGCAGCTGGAAGTTAGATAGAAAATAACTTAAAAGATCTGGAAAACTGAGGATAATAGAAAAAGACAGGAGCGAAGAAGCTTCTGTCTTTTTCGGTTCTTAAGCGTATAGCCTGGCATGATCATTATGCTGATCGATTCAGCTTGTTGAGCCTAAGCTGAATCAGGCGGGTGGATCGGTTCTTATTTTGAATCTGTTGTGGCAAAGTACGTACCGATGATCATAATGGTGAGGGCAATAATAAAGGTAAGAGACGGGCGCTCCAGAAAGATGATAAATGACAGTGCGGCACCGATAAATGGTGCCACCGCATAGTAGGCGCTGGTCTTGGTTGCACCGAGGTACCTCTGAGCATATACATAGAGATAGATGCTGAGGCCATAGGAAACAAAGCCAAGAAAGAGCGTGAAAAGAATATATGGAATGTCAGTTGTGGTCTCCTTGAGGATAAAGGAGATGAGCAGCGAGCCTGTACCTGCACCGAATCCCTTCAGTATGACCACCTGTAGAGGGTCTTTTACAGACAGCATCCTTGTCATGTTGTTTTCCAGTCCCCAGCTGATCGCGGCAAGAAGGACCAGTATGGAACCTGCAGAAAATGAGAGGCTGCCGAAATCCTCTACAGAGAGAAGGATGCTTGAAAGCGTAATAAGGCCAATGGCGATCCAGAGTCTTTTATGAATGAATTCCTTGAAGATGAAAAGTGCGATGAGCGATGTCGCTACGATCTCAAAGTTGTTGAGGAGCGAAACTGTTGCAGGAGTGGTGAGCCTTAGACCCAGCATGAGCATGATGGGTGCAAGAATATCCAGAAGAATCATACCTATGGAATAAGGAAGCTCTTTCCTTGTCAGATTCATTTCCGGTTTCATTTTTCCGGTTTTAAACCGGTATAGGGCAATGAGAGACATTCCTGTACCTGCACCGAGATAGAGGAGCGCCGCCATCATGGTCGGGGGAACCCTGACAAGAAGAATCTTCGAAAGAGGGGAGCTTACCGCATATAATGCAGCAGCAATGATTGCAAAGAGAACTGCAGTATCTTTTTTTGTCTTCAAACTTTCTTCCTCCATCTATTTCATGAACTGATCAATGGCGACATTAAGATCTTCAAGGACCGTATCATCTCCCGTGACCGTCGCATCGACTACACAGCTTTTGATATGATCTTTCAGAATAATTTTACCGATGTTGTTTACTGCTGATTTAACCGCAGCGATCTGAATGAGAACATCACTGCAGTCTCTGCCTTCTTCAACCATTTTCCTGACTGACTCCAGATGGCCGATGGCTCGGGAAAGCCTGTTGAGGACGGCCTCGGTATGTTCATGCTGATGCGGATGACTATTCATAGAATCACCTCCAGAATAATATCCCCCCATGGGGGATATCATCAATGTATCATGTTTTATGAGAGATCACAATATCATAGATATATCGAGGAGAAAGATCATGATGAATACCCGTTTTAGGGGATAAAAACAGCAGCTCCTTCCATCTCACTGAAAGAAGCTGCCATAATTATTCAGGAGGCGATATTACGATTACTGATCAAGAGAGAATTCAAGATAGACGATACTGCTGTGGTATGCGGTTCCGTCAGATTCACTGAATACGAGCTCTTTACCTGATGGGCTCCAGGTTGTGGCGTAAGGGGCTACATCTACAGCGATTCTTGATGTCTCACCCGTCAGCATGTCATGTACATATAGTCCAGTAGAGCTCTTGCCGTCTGTATCGTTTTTCAGCTGGTAGGCGATCATTCTCTGATCAGGTGACCATGAAATTGCGCTGATTTCCTGTCCTTCGTCAATGAGGGTGCTGTCTGGGCCTTCGGTGTCATATAGGGAAAGGGTGAATCTGGCACCGTCACTCTGTACAACAAGAATCTCTTTGCCGTCAGGAGAGTGAGACAGGCTGTAGACGTTATTGAGGCCAAGACTGACTTTTTCTTTGGTCTGAACATCCATCTTCCATAATGTTTCATCAGGAAGGGTATAGTAGATTTCACCTCGGACCTTCTCGGTCACGATCAGGGATTCGTTTTTCAGTCCTTCGACGAAGGTGACATTGCCATCGGCATCTGCAATATAGGCACCGCCGTTATAGGATGCGCCGATAACCGAATCATCAGCTGCCCATCTGGCACTCATGGCGGAAGAAATTATTTTGTCTTTGAACTTAGGGTCTTCATCATTATTCATGTCTGCTACATAGAAGGCAGGATCACCGGCAGTGAACTCATGGTACAGGAGATTCCTGCGATCCGATGATAAAACAGCGCCGCCCAGGTTGCCTCCGTCCATGGCTCTAAGAAGAATATACTCATTGCTGTCTATGTCAAAAGTATAGAGGCTTCTTGGATACAGCCCTGATGATTCAGGAAGCTCCATCTTTTCAAGAGAGGTATTCTCTTTCGAAACGATGAGGGTTCTGTCGCTCAGCCAGTCGCTGATTTCCATGTTCTCGAAACGGTCGATTTTTACTACGGATATCGTAGGATTACTGTTGTCGCCAGGTGTTTCTTCTATTACAGTAATGCTTTTTCCGGGTTTATCTATAATTACTCTGTCTCCACCGGGGGTACCTGCACAGCCGACAGCAAAAAGAAGTAATGACAGTGCTGCGATGTTTCTGATTATGTTTGTGTTTTTCATTTTGATGACCTCCTCTTTTATACTCTTATCTTAACAGGGGGTTGTTTCCGGAGGATAAGCAATTGTTTCGAAGTTGCAACATATTGTGTACAAACTGTAAATATGAAAATCAGTAGAGCTTTTCCTCTGTCCGATCTTCAGCCATATGCCGGAAAGCTCAGTCTGAAGGCTGTTCCTTCAGGTCCCGTGTAGAGGAGAGTCAGGGTACCGCCCTGAATTTCCGTATATTTTTTTGCAAGGGACAGTCCGAGTCCCACTCCGCCGTTTTCGCGGGAGCGGTTTTTATCCACTGTAAAGAAGGGTTCAAATATCTTTGAAGCAAGTTCGTGAGGAATACCGATCCCGGTATCGGAGATATCAATCATCACCTGATCAGAAGATATGCCGCATCTGATGGAGATACTTCCCCTTGTCTCATTGTATTTTATGGCATTATCCAGAAGGTTCAGTAGAATGAGGGTCATGCTGTCCTTATCGGCCTGAATGAATGCTTCCGAAAGATCCGCATTCAGCGTCAGACCGAACTTGTCCATTTTGCCTTTAAGACTGTCTGTAATATCCAGAATGAGTTCCTTCACTTCAAGCTTTTCCATATGATACTCAAAATCGTATTTTTCCGTGACTGAAAGCTTAAGGACTTTTTCCACCATATCATAAAGTCTTCGGGTTTCGCCTTCGATGTTCTTTTTTGCGGTTTCAAGGAGCTCAGAATCATCAGGGTACATATCCAGAAGGTCAAGGTATGCCTTAATTGAGGTCAGGGGTGTTTTGAATTCATGGGTTACGCTTCCGATGAAGGATTTCTGCTGCTGGTCGAGGAGAGAGAGCTTGTTTACGGCGGAGCTCAGTTTTTTCTGCTCATCTTCCATATCCAGAATGGTCTTTCGGATTCTTCCGCTCATTTCGTGTATTCCGATGCTGAGGTCTCCGATTTCATCCCTTCGTTTTATGATTTCTGTTTCGTAGTTTCCTTCCCGTACAAGGTTCACCATCCTGTTGAGCTGCATGATGCCGCCTGCGAAGGAACTGAAATAATAGTAGGCGAGGAAAAAGCTCAGAATGAACACACCTAGACCCGCATAGATCATGAGCTTAAGTATGCTGTCATAGAATTCGGATTCACTTTGAAGTGAATAATAGAGCTGCAGGGCACCCACCTGATCATCTCCGATTTTAAGTGGGGTCAGATAGTACAGAGAAGAGTCCTCGATGAGGTAGGCGGTCTTATTGTCCAGTGCATACTGAAGAGTTTCCTTTGTGCTTTCTGACTGCATATGTTCGATTTTATCAGAAACCAGATTGCCCTCTGCATCGTAGAGGCTGACCAGATTGCCCGTGATCATCTCAAGGTTTCTTGCCAGTTCCGCTCCTTTTGAATCAAGAAAGGTTTCCGGAACTTTGTTTTCTTCAGAAAGAAGTGTCTGAAGAAAATAGACATTTGCGGTCTGTGCCTGACGGGCGAGGTAAGTCTCATACTGCGATTTCTGGTTCACCCGGATGCCCCGAAGGACAAGCAGGCTGAGAATGAGAACGGTCAGCATAAGAAGTGCGGCAAGAAATGCGCTGAACTTGATCTTAATACTTACTTTCACCATGGCCTCCTACGGCTTTATAGCCGATGCCGTGCAGGGTCTGAATGATTTCGCTGAACTCCGGTCCAAGCTTTTTGCGTAGTCTCTGCACGTGGATATCCACTGTTCGTGTTCCGCCGATATATTCCATGCCCCAGACAAGATCAAGAAGCTGCTCTCTGGAGTAAACCCGTTCGGGGTTTGAGACAAGAAGTGCCAGAAGATCATATTCCTTAGGGGTAAGATCAAGAGGCTGATCTCCGGCATACACCGATCTCTTGCCTGGTTTAAGCAGAATGCCGCTGAGATTTATGGCGTCCTGATCAGGAGGAGAGCCGAGGCTCTGGATTCTTCGGAGGAGAGATTTAAGACGCGCAAGAAGCTCCCTCATATCGAAGGGCTTTGTCATGTAGTCATCCGCACCAAGCTCAAGTCCAAGGACCTTGTCCACAATATCTTCCCTTGCAGTGAGCATGATGATGCCGAATGGTTTTTCGGTTTTCAGTTTCTTCAGGATATCGTAGCCGTCCATGCCCGGAAGCATGACATTGAGTATGATGACCTCCGGCAGGAATGATCTGATTCTATCGATGGCTTCGCTTCCGCTGTAGATTACATCCACGGTGAAACCTTCTCTTATCAGTGCATAAGCTATGGCATCAGCAATGGTCTTTTCGTCTTCAATAATGAGTACTTTACCGTTCATTTAACATCACCTCGAGTATGAATTTTACATTGATTTAGGTGCAGATCCGTTTCTGGGCATACCGATCCTTAAGGATCAGTATCATATGAATGTATTATGGATTACCAGAAGAAAAGGACCATAAAAACTTCTGATTTTCAATGGTCCCCGATCTGCAAATCTCTTTTTCGGTGCTCAGAGAGTATAGAGTCTGCTTCTTTTCAGTCTCTTACCTCTATTAAAGCCCGTTAACGACCTCATCCACCTTATAGGTGATCTGTTCTTTGAAAAGCCTTCTGCTGTCCGGATCGTTTACGTTGTATGGAGCAGCAAAGTCTGTTTCTTCCAGTTCATCGTAATAGGTTTTGAGTACTTCTGCTGTTTTTGTATCTGGATGTTTTTCCATGTAGCCTTCATAGGCGGTAATGAATTCTTCACTGTACTTATTGTCATCGTCCACAGGTGTATTATCAAGGCCGCCGAAGAAACCGCTTAGATAGTTTCGAAGCTCCAGTATGACATCCGGTTTATGGGCGGTTTCAGGATACTTGGCGAGGAAGGCTTCCCCAGCTGCAATACGTTCTCCAAGTTCTTCTATGGAGATGACGATACCTGCATCTGCTGCCCACATCTGCTCGGATTCCATGGACTTGAACTCACCGTATCCGAGCATTTCATCCGATACTGATCCTGCGTAGTCTTCTATGATCCTGTAATCTGCAACAGGTTCGACGGATCCTTCAACCTGCACGAATCTGTAGCCCATCTCTGTGAAACGGTTATGGAGATCTTTAAGCGACTCATCCGTTATGGATTCTTCAGTAAGATTCTGTGTACCTTCTTCGAAGAACGGCTGCAGCTTCTGTATCTCGTCAAAGAATGGGGCTATGCCGTTTTGCTGAAAATCTCTCAGATAGGTAAGGTATGCTGTAAGGGCAGCGTCGTTTGTCTTCTCCGATTCTTTCTCCATGATGGCGTCGAGCGCCGCTCTGACCTCCAGCGGATCTTCTGCGCCAGTAAAACCTTCTTCGAAATCAGCAAGAACTTCCTCATTTATCTCATCGTCAGTTTCATTACCAGAAGGGGTTTCAACGGGTGTTTCTACCGGCTCTTCCTGGGGTGTCTCTGTGCCGTTTCCATCGTCTGGAGGGGGAGTACCGGCTGCGCTGCATGCAGACAAGGTCATCATTCCGATAACCAGAAATGCGATTGTTTTTTTCATGTTGCACCTCACTCCTTATCTTTTTCTTCATTATAGAAGAGTTATTAGAATATTTTGTATCATTTGAATGACATTATCAAGAATATGGTAGGGATACATGTTCATTTATCCCGTATACATTGAAGAGACTGAAGTATTAGAGGATATGCGAAGATGAAAATGAGACTAGTCTTTAAAAGACTGATCTCATTTCAAGGGGTGTATTTCATCAGCTGTATTGAACGGATGGGGTTTTATTTAGAAGCGGATTCTCCTGCGATACGACCAAACACTGTAATATCTGCAATGGCATCACTTCCAAGACGATTGGTTCCATGGATGTCTCCGACGACTTCGCCGGCTGCAAAGAGTCCTTCTATAACTGAGCCGTCCTCTTTGACTACCTGGGCAGAGGTGTTGATTTTCACACCGCCCATGGTATGGTGTATGGCGGGTTTTGAGACCATGATGTAGTATGGACCCTCTTCAAAAGGTACGAGGGTTCCTCTTTTGCTGAATTCAAGATCCTTGCCATCTTTTGCATACTGATTGTAGTTTTCCACTGTCTTTTTCAGCTCTTCTGCATCGATATCGAAGAATGCGGCGGCCTCTTCCAGGGTATCCGCCTTCACCAGCTGTTTTCTTGCAAGAAGTCCGTTATATTCTGAGGCATGCTTGATGCTGACTTTTGAGTCCACCATGGCGGACTCGTCGAAGAACATATAGGACACGCCTCCTGTCTGCTCGAGCACTGCATTAGAGATGACATCTCGTCTTTCCAGCTCTTCAACGAAACGCTTTCCTTCCTTATTCACAAGGATGGACCTGCCTTCAAGTCTTACATCACCTACATAAAGAAGAGCACCTGACTGAGTGTCGCAGGTCGGATAAGCCTGGATGTACTCCATATCGGTCAGAACGCCACCGATTTTTTCCGCCATGACCAGTCCGTCTCCTGTGCTTCCTACGGAATTTGTGGAGAGATAGCCTTCATTCATCTTCGGATTGTACTTGGCTCTCATTTCCTTATTGTATCCGAATCCGCCAGATGCGATGATTACACCGCCGGTTGCGTGGTAAGTTATGGTTTTGCCATGATAAGTGGCTGTAACGCCTGTAATTTTACCTGTTTCATCCTGTATGAGCTCTGTAGCCTCTGTGTTCAGGTGAAGAGGTGATCCGGTTTCTTCGAGCTTTTTGCTCAGCTTGCTGATCATCTCATATCCTGTGGCGTTCTTCGGCACAAGACTTCTCTCCACTGAGTGACCCCCGAAGAAGAGCATATAGTCTTCAAAGATCATGCCGACTTCGTCTTTAAGCCATTTTGCCCCATCCAGTGCCTGGTCAGCGAGGATTCTTGCAAGAGCGGGATCGCTTTCGTTGTCTCCGCCTTTCATGATGTCTTCATAGAACAGATCCTTGCTGTCCTCCAGTTTTTCACTTTCCTGTACCCAGTTCTTCGGCGCCGCATATTCTCCTCCGGAGATCAGCGTATTTCCTCCTGCGATAGGCATTTTCTCAAGAACGATGACTTCCTTGCCGTTTTCAGCAGCCGTTATGGCAGCGGTAAGTCCGGCTCCACCTGCTCCGATGACGATGACATCAGCGGTATATTCTTCCTCGCGCGCCTCTTTTGCAGGCTTCTCTTTGGTGACAAGAACACTCTTGTCTGCACCGGTCTTTTTGAACGCATCATTCACGGCCATACGGAATCCGGCTGAGGTCAGTGTTGCGCCTGACACTGCATCCGCATCGGTGCTGTTTGTTGCAAGCATCTCTGCCTTCATGATATCGATGGCCTTGTCGAGTCCTTCTGATTCATCCTGGGAAATGACCTTGATATCTGAAATCATGCTGTCTTTCATGGTCAGCTCTACGACGATATCTCCGCCTTTTCCTATTCCTGTACCCTGATAGGTCCCATCGGGAACTGAAGCTGATGCTTTATTTCCGCAGGCAATCAGACTCAAGGTCAGTGTTGCGGCGATGACTAGGGAAATGATTTTCTTCATGGGTATTTACCTCCGTAAATTTGCGATATTTGTTATTTCTTTAACAGTATAGTATAATTCAGTGGCATCGTCTTTGAACGAATCGACACTGATTTTATACTTTTATGCACTGTGAGGTTGAAAAAATGAATCTGAAATGGAAATTCACGCTGTTTTTCACTGCAGTTTTCTCAGTGATTTTCTCAATTACCGCCTATGCAAGCTATGACAGAATTCATAGCTCAAATCAGGCACTGACCCATAATCTCAGTACACAGCTTATCGAATCCAAGGCCAATGAAGCGGGAGGGTGGCTTGCCCAGAGAATAAGAGAACTGCATACCATAAGCAGAACTCCGACAGTGGTTTCCATGGAAGAGGAAGCAATCAAGAAATATGTCACTCAGCTCAGCGAGGATATGGATGACTATTACGGCAATGAATACGGCACTTTCGGTATAAATGATTTCAGTGGACTGGAGTATATCACCGAAAATCAGACGATCGATGTACGTGATCGGGCGTATTTCAAGGAAATGCTCGTGACGGACAAGGAATATATTTTCAGTGAACCCGTGATATCGAAAACGGACAGCAGCATGATTACTGTTGCGTGCTACTCAATATATAACCCGGAAGGGAAGAAGGCCGGATTCGTGGCTGCATCCATATCCCTGGATAAGCTGACGTCCATCACCGAAAATCTTTCCTTCTACGATGGCGACACCCTGATCATGGACAGAAGCGGCACGCTCTACACCCATGGCTCGAACAGTCTTCCGCCCATCATTCTGGAAAACATCAAAGATTCCATTCCAGAGGAGGAGTCTGACCAGGTCATTGTGGAGGAGCTTGGAGACACGTATACCGCATTCTATGCCCCTATTCCTGGAAGCCATGACTGGTATCTCTGTACAGTGGTTGAAAACAGCAGGCTTTTTCATGATACCGAGCTTCTGACCTCTTCTCTATCGGGTTTATGGATGGCCATGGTCCTCATCGGGATTGTCGCCTCATTTTTCATGAGCTCACGTATCACAAGAAGAGTTTCCCTCCTGTCTGATGCCATGGAGGAAGTGCAGAAAGGAAATCTTGACATGACACTTGCTGTAAGGGGAAAAGATGAAATTTCTCAGCTGTCCATGCATTTCAATCTCATGGTGGAGGAGATCAAGAGGCTGATGAGAGAAGTTATTCTCACGCAGAAGGAGAAGAGGCAAAGGGAGCTTCAGGTGCTCCAGGCTCAGATCAATCCGCATTTCATCTACAACACGCTGGACACCATTCAGTGGAAAGCGCTATCCTATGGAGCGGATGAACTTTCGGACCTGATCCAGGCTCTGTCTTCGTTTTTCAGAATCTCGCTGAGCAAGGGAGAAGAAAAGATCAGCCTGTCCAAGGAACTAGCCCATGTGAGAAGCTATCTTGAGATACAGCAGTACAGATACAGCGATATTCTCCGTTATGAGATTGAAGGGGATGAAAACATAGAAGGTGCGCTCATTCCGAAAATCATCATACAGCCTCTGGTTGAGAATGCAATCTACCATGGCATAAAACCGAAGCTCTCAGGTGGAAAGATCCGTATCGCAGCGATAAGAAGAGGAGAGGACCTGATACTGGAAGTCTGTGATGACGGCGTGGGAATAGATGAGGAAACGCTGGAAAAGCTGAAAGAGGACATCAAGAGTGCAAGGCCGAAGAAGAGTTACGGTCTATATAATGTCAGTCAGCGGATCCTATTGTATTATGGAAAAGAGTACGGATTAGAGATTAAGAGCAGGAGGCAAAAGGGGACTTGCGTGACGATAAGTCTGCCCTATGAGGAGGAAGAGAAAAATGCAGAAAATAATCATCTGTGATGATGAAATCACCATACGAACCGGCCTTATGGAACTGATCGGTAAGCATTATCCTAAACTGGTCATAGCGGGAGCAGCATCCAACGGTTACGAGGCGGTTCAGCTTATTCTTGATCATCATCCCGATGTGGTGCTAATGGATATCAACATGCCGGGTTTGTCGGGTCTAGAAGTTATGGAAAAAACCGGTATGCAGTCACCACAGACCAAGTTCATCGTTCTGTCTGGGTACAGTGAATTCGAATATGCACAGAAAGCCATCAGGCTGAAGGTATTCGATTATCTGCTGAAACCTGTTGACCGTAGAAAACTGTTAGAAACAGTGGGACAGGCACTCAATCTGTCGCTTCAGGAAGAAATCGCTGCGGCAAAAAGTGCACCGGAAACAGAAACTTCTCTCGGATCTGATGCCGTACAGTATGTTTACAGAAACTACAGGAATCCAGATCTCAGTCTCTCCATGATTTCTGAAACACTGCATGTGAGTTCTTCATATCTCAGTAGAATCATGAGAAAGGAAACAGGGATGAGCTTCTCTGAGTTTCTGACGAAGGTTCGGATGGAAACCGCCATATCGATCTTAAATTCCTGTCCGGAAATATCCATGCTGAAGGTTTCTGAAGAAACGGGATACCGGAATCAGCATTATTTCTGCAAGGTCTTCCGGCAGTATACCGGACAGACATCTACGGAATACAGAAACGCATTGATCAAGAAGTGATTGGGATCAGATCTTTTTACAGAAGAAAACATAGAAGTACATGTAGTTTTCATAGAGAAATGAAAAAAGCTGATGTATAGTTAGAGAAAAGGAATATATAACGATTATGTGAGACGAATAAGATGAGTGGAGGTATCTATGCCAGAATTAACCCAGGTAATCTCACAATTTATGACCCCAAGAAATTTCAAGAATTTCATTGGTGCAGGCTACGCTGAAAGTACCGTGAAGAATCTTCTGCAGCTGCTTGTGCTGAAATACGATAAAGAAGATGAGCTTGATTCCGATAAGATGGACTATGCCGTAAGAGAAACTGTAATCAGTTATTCGAGCAGTAAAACCAGTGCAGTGGAGATATTAAAGAAGTTTCTTCTGTTCCTTAAGGAAAAATATGGATTTGACCCCGAGATCGCCTTTCCGCCCATCGATATTTCCAATTCCTTCGAAAGGCTCATGTATATCGCCAAAGCGCTCCAGAGTCCTGAAATCAGAATATCGGATCTGGAAGATATCCTTTGGGTCAGTAAGCGAACTATTGAGGACGATCTGGCAAGGCTTAGAGGAAATAAGGATCCCATACAGATCATGGGAAAACCGTTTATCATCGATGAGACCATAAGAAAAGATGATACGATGAAATTTTCCTCAACTGCGCATCCGCTTTTTCTCACATTCAACCTGACCCAGGTCATCACGACGCTTAAAGGACTGAAAGCGATGTGCAAAGAACCTGCACTTGAAAATTATGCCATGCATTCAGCGGTTTCCATATGGAAGCAGCTTTCTCCTTATGCAAAGGAAAGGATTCTTTATGTCATGGAGAATCTGATCGCAGATGATGTGTCCTGGTACAGAGATCTTGAAATGGATGAGGAAGGGATGTTCGTAACAGAAGTAAAGAGCAGAAAAAGCTTTCAGGGACCAGGGGTTCTCATGGACTGTATAAAGAATGATAAAACCTGCATCATCGAGTATCAGATGGGTGAGGATGAAGAAGGTTCAAAGAGAGATTCAGTCTTTTACACCGGATGCAGATTACTGCCCGGATCTTACCACGGAGAAAAAGTGGAAGTGATGTGCGATCAGGGACAAAAGACGATCATACTGAGAAAAGTACTGAACAGTGCCTATCATGAAGAAAACCTCGTCTGAAGATGAAGCCCGGCTTCATCGCACTTCCGCAGTCTGCAGATTATGATGGATACATAAAGTGAATCAAAAATAAAACTGCGGAGGGAAAGAAAATGAAAAACACATTCTACAGACCAGGACAAGTCAGCTCCAGGGAATTTGACCAGATTATAGAGGTAATGAGAAATGATCTGAATGAGCTTGTATCAGGAAAAGCCGGCAAAGAGGAGATCATCGAGTATGCGGCAAAGCTCATTCAAGATGCTGTGCCTCTTGCAAAGAATCCCAGTATGGTATTCTGGGGACTTGATGAACCTCAATCCATGCCCAGCGATTCAAGAGTACTCTACTTCTACAGACCGAGTTATATTGCTGTATCCATCCTTTCCTATATCTGGCTGAATGGCCCGGAAGAAGCGAAAGCGCTTAAGGGCTATCAGGAGATTCTTAAAAAGGGTCTCCTTGGTGCAACAGGTAGAGGCTTCAGTGGATCGGGTCATGATGCGATTAAGGGACTCATCGATGCATTGGATATATTCACCACAGGAGAAATGTGTCCGTTTGTCATGAGATTTCCTGAAATCTGTCCGACATTTACAAGCATCTTTCTGGATGTGCGATCCATCCTTGAGGAGAAGATGAAGAGGGGAAAAGTGACCAATGGCTGGGGAGAAGATTTTACGGATGCTGCCTTTTCGGTCATGGAGAGGATGAAGAAATTGGAAAAGGGCACACTGATCTTTGTTTATGGAACACTGATAAGCGGAAACAGCAATCACGGGCATTATCTAGGCGAGAGCAGGTATCTTGGAGAGGGAATCCTTGAAGGATATGACCTTTATGATCTGGGTAACTATCCTGGAATCAGGTCTTCAAGAACCGGCTCAGTCAGAGGAGAAGTCTATTATGTCACAGATGAGACGCTCCAAAGAATCAATGTCCTTGAAGGTGAAGGCAGTCTCTATTCTCTTAAGAGAGAAACAGTGGAAATGGACGGAAACAGCGTACCCAACGTGGGCGTCTATGTGTATCTCCATGATGTAGATAAGAAGAATCTGGTCTCACCTCATAATCAGCCGTGGGGAAAGAAGAACAATAAGCATGAAAACCTTGTATGGTATGCGGCCTACGGATCCAATATGCTGGAAGAAAGACTCATGTGTTACCTTAATGGGACCTGTTTCAGAAACAGCATGAAAAAAAGTCTTCCATGCACTGACCCTACACCGCCAAGAGCAAAGATGAACTATGAGTTTCCTCATGATATGTATTACGGGATGAGATCTTCAGGATGGGAAGGAAAAGGTGTATCATTTCTTGATGCGACTAAACCCGGGAAAGCCTATGGTGTTGCCTACCTGATGACAAAGGAACAGTTCGAGCACATCTATGCCATGGAAAACGGAGGAAAAATTCCTGATGAAGGGTCAGGATGGTACGGCAGGAAAGTGATGCTTGGAACCTTCGATGATATTCCGGTCATGACCGTAACAAACCATAAGGTTGTCGATAAGAATGATGCAGGAAGCCTTTATCTTAAAGTCCTGAAGGAAGGTCTTATGGAGAATTATCCCGAAGTTTTTGAGAAAAGCATTGATGAGTATCTGCTTTCAAGAAATCGGTAGATCGTTTTACCTTCGAAGAAAATACTAAAGCGCCGTACGTACCCGAAAAGGTATATACGGCGCTTTTAAGAGGGAACCGGCATTTGAATGACAGCCGGTTTTTGAAGATTTCTGTATCGGTTCATTACTTTCTACAGATAAGACAGTACGAGAAGCTTGACCGCTTCATTGATCTGCCGGATATCTAGACCTGTAATCTGGAGGATCTTATCGAGTCTGTAGGTGAGGGTATTTCGATGGATGAAAAGAGCTTTTGCGGTCCTTCCCATGGAGAGGTTCTCTCTGGCAAAGGTGACTGCTGTGATCTTCAGCTCATAGGGCAGTTTTTCATAGAGCGGAAGGAGCTCATTCCTATAGAATTCTCTGCTCTCTTTACTGAGCCCATCTACCATGGAAAGAATGAACAGGTCTTCAAAGGCCATGAGGGATTCTGTATGAGACATGGAAACAAGCGTATCATAAGCTTTCTTAAGCTCTCGGATGGACACTGCCAGTTTTCTGCTGCAGCGATTACGGTAATAGATGACTGTATGCCTTGGCATGAAGTTCTCCTGGAGAGCAGTGGAAAGACCTTCGGCTGTTTTCTCAGATTCCGGGTATGGGGTCAGAATGAAGATACCTTGAGAATCCGTCATAAAATCCGCCTCATGTCTGAAGTAGGTTTCGAGGAATTCCCGCATGATCTTCGGTTCTTCTGTACCGACAAAAATGGGACACAGCTCTTTTTTCTCTTTTTTCTTTTCCAGCCTAGTGATGAGCTCTTCCGTCAGATCCTCGGTTCTCAGCGAAGAAAGAAAATGTTCTGCCATAGGTTTCTCCTTTAACTGCAGTGAAAAGATCCCTCAGTTGATTATTTTTATCCATCTGGGGCAAGTCCCGAGATGTTCTTCTGATACTATAATAAGGTTTCTTCGGTTTCTTTGTCAAAGACATGGATTTTATCACTGTTGAAGGCTAGCGGAACCATATCATTCGGTTTTATGGTACTGCTTCCGTTGACACGGATGGTGATCGCATCAGTATTTTTGGTCAGATAGATATAGGACTCTGCACCCATAACTTCTGTAACTTCTGCTTTAGCATTGAATGTAGGGGTTCCCCATTTGCCGATGAGTTCTTCCTCATAGCTGATGTGTTCCGGTCTGACCCCGATGACCACTTCTTTCCCGTCGTAGCCTTGATCAAGAAGAATTCTGCTCTTCTCCTTTGACAGAGGAATAAGGACAGAATCGTATTCAAGGTGCGCGTCACCGTCCTTCACCACAACTCTTCCGCTCAGGAAGTTGATCTGTGGTGAACCTATGAATCCGGCGACAAACATGTTTACAGGATTGTCGTAGATGTTCTGTGGTGTATCCACCTGCTGTATGACTCCATCTTTCATGACGA
Organism: Proteiniclasticum sp.; assembly: GCF_032054185.1. Taxonomy (NCBI): domain Bacteria; kingdom Bacillati; phylum Bacillota; class Clostridia; order Eubacteriales; family Clostridiaceae; genus Proteiniclasticum; species Proteiniclasticum sp. The sequence goes on along the minus strand of NZ_DAMBTF010000009.1, from coordinate 43,563 downwards.
CGATTCTTGTCCCCATGGTCATGGCTTCTGTCTGATCATGAGTGACATAGATGAATGTGGTTTCCAGTCTCTGATGAAGCTTTGAAATTTCCGTTCTCATCTGGACTCTCAGTTTGGCATCAAGATTTGAAAGCGGTTCATCCATGAGGAATACATTCGGGTCTCTGACGATGGCACGTCCAAGGGCAACTCTTTGTCTCTGTCCCCCTGAAAGAGCTTTAGGCTTTCTTTTGAGAAGGTGCTCGATATCGAGTATCCTTGCAGCTTCTGTTACCTTCGTATCGATATCAGCCTTGGACATCTTTCTCAGCTTCAGTCCGAAAGCCATATTATCGTAGACGCTCATATGAGGATATAGGGCATAGTTCTGGAAAACCATGGCGATGTCTCTGTCCTTAGGGTCAATGTCATTTATGACTCTGTCCCCGATCTTGATGGTTCCGTCACTGATTTCTTCAAGACCAGCAATCATTCTAAGAGTAGTGGACTTTCCGCAGCCTGAAGGACCTACGAATATGATGAATTCCTTATCTTCAATAGTGAGGTTGAAATCCTTCACCGCAACAACATCACCAGGATATTTTTTCCATACATTTGTCAGTTCTAAACTTGCCAATTCTAAACAGCTCCTTTATTTTGAGTATACTCTCATCATAGAAGCAATCTGAAAAGGATTCCATTGACAGAATGCACAAAGATTTCCTCGTGTGGCTGGACAGCCCTTCTCCTCTCTATTTGAAGTACAACTGAATGCCTAGAGAATTATCCGGGTGACATTGAATTTTCACAAAGTGAACCGATATATCAAGGTGTACTCTATATTGATTTCGCACTTCAGAGGAGGATGATGAACTGTAAAACGGGATGTGCGGTCAGGATAGAACTATAGAATATAAATGAACGGAGGATGAAAATGTTCAGAAAGAGAACAGACATTAAACAGGAAGAAGTTCCTGCCAAGACTCATCAGATGACAGAAGAGAAAGCACAGCATGACAAAATATTCGAGGACAAAGAAAAGTGCATTGTCTCCACAATGGGTGTAGTCAATGAGCTTCTTCAATATATGACGGGACTTGATTATGTAAGAGAAATGATTATAGATGCCAGTGATCAGGCGGATATGATTCAGAACGTTGCGGCCAGCAGTGAAGAAATGACCGCGGCTACAGAAGACATCTCAAACTATGTGCAGATCTCAAGTGATAATATGAGAAAGGCAAAGGGGGAGACTGATCAGGCTCTGGACAAAGTGGAGAAGACCTTTTCTTCCGTTGAGGAAAATATGAATCAGATTGATGGAGTGAAAGACATCATGGCTGAAGTCAAAGATGAAACCGTGAAGATCAACGAGCTTGTAAGTGTCATCAAATCCGTTGCAGACCAGACTAATCTTCTCTCCTTAAATGCCTCCATTGAAGCGGCAAGAGCGGGAAAAACGGAAGAGGGTTTGCTGTGGTGGCAAATGAAATCAAGAAGCTTGCCGAAAACACCAAAGAACAGGTGGATATCATCAGAGAGATTGTTGAAGGTCTTAATGACAAGATCAATCGTGCCTCTGGAGAAATCGACAAGGTGGTGACCAGTTTTTCCGAGTCCAAAGTATCCATCAATGAGGCTACCGGAGGTATTTTCCAGATCGGCGGTATCATGAGCACCATGGAAAGCAGCTTCACATCCATTTCGGCAAATGTCGAGGAACAGACAGCAACTACACAGGAAATCACAGCGAACATCATGGAAGTCAACGCGAAGTCCGTAATTCTGAAAGAAAGAACCCATCACACCGGTCAGTCTTTCTATGACATATCGCAGAAGATCGACGAGGTGAGACTGAACGCTCTATCCTTTGCAGATACAGACGATCAGAAGGTTCTTATTGACCTGACCATTACCGACCATCTGATGTGGAAGTGGAGAGTCTACAATATGATTCTCGGATATGTGAAACTGGATACAGAAACTGTAGGTGACCACACTTCCTGCAGGCTAGGCAAGTGGATTGCGAAGCTGGATCAGAGTGACACAAGAATTAAAGGGATCATCTCAGGCATCGACAAGCCTCATAATGAAATTCATATGGGTGCAAAAAAGGCCATTGTAGCATATGAAGCAGGCAATATCGAGGCGGCAGAAAGAATCCTCAAGGATATCGAACATAACTCCCATATTGTCGTCAATCATCTTAAAGAACTGAAAAAAATCATCTGATCATCCGATGGAGTCTCCAGTGAAAAAGCCGGAGACTCTTTCTTTTTTGCTTGCTGCCGGAAAATGGGTGACCGGATGTGGAATACCTTAGGCTCTCACTAAATCATGATGAAAAATTTCATAAATGAAAGTGTTCTTAATAAATAGGTATTTTTAAAGTAATTCAGTATAATTGGAATATAAGATTGACTGCAGATGTTTCAGGCTACGAAGGCGTAAGCTGTGAAGCATGGAAACGGGTTATTCAGCTGAATAATAAGGTGAGCTTTGTTAATTGAATGTAATCTGTAGAAGTGAATCTGTGAATATGATGAATGTAATAGAGAGAGAAATGAGGTGACATTATGGATAGACTTAGAAAGCTGAGGTGGAAGAACAAATGGAGTGGAGTCATGAGTGTACTTCTTATTCTTCCATTTCTCATTTCCTGTGCACCAGTACCTCAGCCGGCAGAAAAAGTTCTGGAAGGACCGGATGTCATCGAAGTTTCCTCTCCTGAGATCATACCGGAGGAAGATCCGAAGATTATTCCAAAGATACCGAAGGAGATGGAAGAAACTCCGGCTCCCGAAGTTCCGGTGATACCTGTCCCTGATTACGAAGATGAGCTGAAAGCGAGGTTCCATGCACCAAGTGGTCCGACAGAACTTGTGAGATACCTCACTTCGGAAATTCTTGAGGGGAAGCTCACGATCGATATCAAAACAATCAAGGAAAAGTTCCCCTTAACGGATATGACCAATATAGAGCTTGTGGAGGCTGCACTGGATGCCGCTTCTCAGAATCCGCAGATTTCTCTTCTTCTTTATCCATCGCTTCTTATGGGAGAGAACACTATAGGATACTATTCCTATAAATCGGAGGAAGAGCTTGTAGAACGAAGGAACGCGCTTGAAGAAAAAGTGCTTGAACTTCTCGGTGATACTGACCTTACAGGGCTATCAGATTACGACAAGTCCCTTCTGGTACATGATCTTGTCATTGAGAATATTGTATATGATTATGAAGTGTTTGATCTCATCCTTGAGAACAAGGAGTGGACACAGGAGTCCTGGAATCGCATGCAGGAAGCGGGTAATGCGTACGGCGCTTTGGTTCTGGGGAAGGCTGTATGTGGCGGATATGCCCAGGCCTATGCACTTCTGGCCAAGGCCGTAGGCCTTGAAGTCTATTACGTCGAAGGAATGGTGGATTATAACGGAGAGGAAATCATACATGCCTGGAACAGGGTGAAGATTGATGGTCAGTGGCTTGTTGTCGATACGACCTGGGATGACATTGAGACACCAAATCCCTATATGTGGATGAATCAGCCTACAGGTATTGCCTATATCGACCGTTACGAATTCAAAGACTACATCAAGACTCTGGAGAATGAACTTGCAGGTGACAGTGAAGAGTATACCTGGTTCTATAAAAATGATTACTATGCAACAAAGGACACAATCCTTGAGGTGCTGAAAAGACACATAGATCAGGATGAAGCTTCTTTCGATATTCTTACAGGACCGCTGAAAAATAAGGAAGTCGACGTGATCATGAAAGAATTCGGGAATCGTTTTGATGACCAGCTGCATCTCATCTACTATGAGGACAAGATGATCCGTTACGTCAAGATAAAGGCGGACTGAGGACATCCTGATGAACTGATACTTAAAAAATCAGATCATGAAACCGAGAAAAGCTGCCGAATCAGATATCGGCAGCTTTTCTATTTCGCGTCGGCTAAGGACTGCAAAGCATCGGAATTCACTTTTTTACCGATTCTTGATGTCACTCCAACAAATTCATGAAAAATGTCGCAATATACATGCCTAATCCGAGTATGGAGAACAGCAGGGCTTTACCCTCTTCTTTGACATAATAGACAATCGCTCCACCTGAAGTTATGGCGAGTGGAATGAGAAGGCCAAGATACTTACTGACGTAGTTATCCATGGAACCATCAAGTTGAACCTGAAGACCTATAGTTTCCGGTAGAATGATAATTCCAAGTATAAAAAGACCGATGGCAAGAAGAACAAGAACTCCGCTTTTTATGATTCGAGCATTTTTTCGCATAAGACACATCCTTTCAGTTTACGTTCTGATGGAGCATGATTATCTTTACTCTGATAAATAATAAACAGGTGCTGTTAATTAGATTATACATCAGTAGAACGAAATAAAAGAGGAATTTAAAGCAGCCGGATAAAAAATTCCAGCTGCTTTTACTGCTTATCTAAAGATCAGATCATCATTTTTAGGGCGCTCGATGAGGTGCAGATCATCCTTGTCAATCTTCTGGAAGTTCAATGATCCATTCTCCTTTAAGCAGGCTTTTCGGGTTTTTCAGTCTCATGGAGAACTTCTGCTCGACGTTTTTGAGGGAAAGGTGCAGTAGAGCTCTTTTCGCAGGAAACTTCGGAATTACAAATATCATATACAGATAGTATGTACATAAATACTATTAATCACCTAGTAAGATTTCCAACTCATCTTTTAATGGTAATATTTGCGTATAAAGCTGTGTAAATCCACGTCCAATAGCACCTTGAAAGAGTATCATTTCAGGATCTCTGCTCCCGTTCATCAATGTATGTTCTGCAGAAATTCCTGGATAAGGATCGATATAGTATATTTTTTTTATGCCCAATTGATAAGCTTTTTTTGAACATAACTCACAAGGACTCGCAGTTGAAAACAAGTAGCCATTCATGATACCTGTTCCACCATACTTACTGATCTGAAGAAATGCATTTTCTTCTGCGTGCAAGGATCTTGTGTGAACCTGATTTTTCTTTGGAGGTATTGATAGGTCGTTGTAGATATCTTTAAAGCAGTAATGGTAGGTCCTACCGTTGAGATTGTCTTCCATTGCTTTATTCGACTTTTCTATACACTTAGCAGTAAATGTTTCATTTTTTAATTCATAATCACTGAATGCTTCTTTATCATGCCTTCTTACCAATCTATTCAGACTTCTTAAGTTACAGGGGATTTGACACTCTGCAACAGTATTCCATCCAACAGATTTTATTGAGTAGTTATCATCCGTTACCACTGCTCCTACCTGTCTTGAAATACATCCTGAATTCAGCTTGGCATTAAATGCAATTTGCATACTTCTTTCGACATGTGTTGGGGAGATTAAACCAGGGTGCATTATAAGAGTTACGTATTTCACTATTCCCTTTTTAACTTCAGTTAAGTCGATCATCAAAGAATGCGGATTGTATAGATAGACGTCGGATAATTCAATACAGCTCTGTATATCTTGTGACCAGAATCTGGCACTGTCAGATAATTTACCAGGATATTCTATTTTATCAATTTCATCAATTTGTTTAGGTATTAGTCCTTTAGTGCCTAACCGATCTCTACGCTCTTTCTCCTCTGTGTTAATAGAAAATAGATAAAACGAAGAATACCTGTCTTTGAAGAAAGTTGCTTCATAAGGATTCCGTATTGTATCAATAACAACTAAAACCCTTCCCTTATCTTCCTTATTTTTTCTTCTAAGAATTTTAATTAATGTATTGGTTCGTTGTGCTAACTTGAAAATATTTTCTCCGTTAAATGTGTTTAATAAGGCTGTACCTGAACAACGTATATTGCTAGCTATGCGTTGATATATTTTTGTGTACATCTCCTTATTTATTTCATCAAATTTATCCTTTAGTTTTTGTGTAAAACTAGGTATTCTAATGAAGTAAAAACCATATATATCAGGACTCTTTAAGTTTTCTTCATTTTCTTCAACTGCTTGTTTAAAACGCAACCTTTCCTTGTGCATCTCATCAAAATTTGGCCGAAGGAAATCCAATGGAGCAAGATCTTTTTTTGGAAAGACTTCTTCTACAAAGCTTCTAAATTGCTGGAAATTATCTTCAAGAATAAAAGAGGTAATAATATCACTCATTTTGATTCTTGTAAATTTCACCCAGTTTCTTTCAGCATATTTATGCAATACACTGTACTTTCTCTCTTCATTAGTATGAAATTCTTGAACTTTAGGAATCGGCAGATCTAAGTCTCTAAAATCCTTTGTTAGAAGCTCTGCCACGGTTGTACATCCTGATCCAGTTCTGCCAGTTAAACCAATAATAATAAAATCTTTTCGTTCGTTGAATAATTTCTCCAATGCTATATTTAAATTACTATCCATACTTCCCCCCCACTCTTATTAATATATTAAATATATTTACAGTTCAATTTACGATTAAAAAAAATAATATTTAAGGATAAATAATAGATCTTAGTCATTCTCGATATATCAAGTATTACATATCAAAAAGTATAATTCAATATAATGTTGAACTTATATTGCTGTTTTTTGCTTTAGACAAATTTTCACTTCTTGATAATGATATTTTAATAAACAAAAGATGTAACATAGGATTATAATAATATATAGGTAGATAATCACAAATAGTATTACTTTGAGTGACTGATTAAAAATTGGAGGATAAATATGATTGATAATAATCAATTTAGCTGGGTTGTTTTTTATAAGGAGTTTTGTAACAAACTTCTGACGTATAAGGAAAATCGAAAAGAGCTTATAAATATTATTAAGAGCGTTTATAAGGATATCGAGATTGAACTGCCTAAACTTGAAGCTGACAACAAAATTGTTGATATTGATCCATTTACTATTCTAGGACTGTTTAATAAAAGTTCAATGAAGCATGAGAACCGTGTAAAAATTGTCAGTAAATTTGCAGAGAAACTGAAACTCTCAACTTCTGTACCAGATAATTTTGACGGAGTTCCTACTCTAAATAATCAAAATGCAACATTTTACAATTTTGTGGGATGGAGAAATGATAGTGATATTGATAATTTATGGATGCTCTTTTCGTATGCTCTGAAATACTCTGAGAATCAAACCGAGCAAAACAGAAAAGGTCTTACTAAATACTTTGACCTGGTAATAAATACAAAAGGAAATGCGAACAGTAAAGTTACCATGGGTCTTTACTGGATAGATCCCAGCCTATACTTAAATTTAGATAGTCGTAACAAATGGTATATATATGATTCAGAAAGCCTACCAGAAACAGTTGTGAGGGAGTTACCTCCCGTTACCAATAAAATACCCGCAGCGGATTATTTTGAAATAATCGATCATCTGGAAACATATGTTAACAGTGATGAAAGTCCATTCAAGGATTTCAAGGAACTGTCATTTGAAGCCTGGAATTATTCTACAAAGGTAAATCAGAAGATCAAGGAAGAAAATCAGAAGAGTAAGCGAGGGAATACTGGTGCTGCAGTTGCAGATGAAAATATTGACACTGTACACTACTGGATATATTCACCAGGTGATGGTGCGTTCAAATGGGATGAGTTCTATGAGAGCGGGATTATGGCCATTGGATGGGGTGAAATTGGAGACCTGAGTAAGTTCAAGAGTAAAGATGAAATGAAGAAAAAAATGAAACAGAATATTGATGGTTCACTATCTTTCAAGAATGCAGCACACGCCACATGGCAGTTTGCAAACGAAATGAAACCTGGAGATGTTATTTTTGTCAAGAAAGGGATGCATATTCTTGTAGGTCGCGGAACTGTAACTTCTGAGTATCGTTATGATGCGTCTGTAGAAGATGAGTTTGGAAATATTCGTGAGGTTAATTGGACGAACTATGGAGAATGGGAGCATCCAGGCCAAGCTGTAATGAAAACTCTAACAGACATCACTTCATATACAGATTATGTTGAGAAGCTTGAAGCTCTTTTTGAAAACAGCAATAAAGAAGACGTAGAGGAAATTGAAATATCTTATCCACATTATAATGCAGAGGATTTTCTGCAGGAAGTTTATATTGATGAAGACAGTTATAATACATTAGTCAGACTTGTTGAAACCAAAAAGAATGTCATTCTCCAAGGTGCACCTGGAGTAGGAAAAACTTATGCAGCCAAACGTCTTGCTTATTCTATGATGGGTGTAAAGGATAAAGAACGTGTAATGATGATCCAGTTTCATCAAAGTTACTCATATGAAGACTTCATCATGGGGTTCCGCCCTACAGAAGCTGGATTCGAACTCAGGAAAAGCGTGTTTTATAACTTCTGTAAGAAGGCGGAATTAGACAGCGATAACCCGTACTTCTTTATCATTGATGAAATAAACCGTGGAAATTTAAGCAAGATATTCGGTGAACTATTCATGCTTATCGAAAATGATAAACGTGGTGTTGAAGTTCAATTGTTGTATTCTGATGAAAAATTCTCAGTTCCCGACAATGTATATATTATAGGAATGATGAATACTGCAGATCGTAGTTTGGCAATGCTTGACTATGCGATGCGACGACGATTTGCTTTTTTTGAAATGCAGCCAGGTTTCAGTTCAGAAGGTTTCAATGATTATAAAGTGAGACTGAATGATTCAAGATTTGATAAGCTCATTCAATGTGTAGAAAATCTAAATACAATTATTTCAGATGATGAGTCTCTAGGTGAGGGTTTCTGCATTGGTCACAGTTATTTCTGCAATCTGAAAGAGGCGGATATTCATTCACTTAACAGTATTATTGAATTTGAACTTATTCCATTGATTAAGGAATATTGGTTTGACGAACCCCAAAAAGTGAAGAACTGGGCGAGCAATTTAAGGAGTGCCATTAAGTGATATCTATAAATAATATTTACTATATGCTATCTTATGCATTTAAAGTCTTGAGAGAGCAGGGGTATAAAAGCATTAGAACTGAAGAATTTAATAATACTGCAGAACTGTGTGCGTCAATTCTAACTCGAGGAATAGAGTATCAGTTGAAGAGAGGACTAGGAAGAGAATACATTGCTAATTCCGACACTCTCTCGACTCTTCGCGGCAAAATCAATATAGCAAATTCTATAAAGACGACAAGTCTTCTAAAAAAGCAGCTGGTATGTGAATATGATGAGTTTTCAGTGAATTCTTATATGAATCGTATAATAAAGACTACTGTAGGTATACTACTGAAGTCGGATATGACGAAGGGCAGAAAAAAGGATTTAAGAAAGCTTCTGGTGTTTTTTGACGGAGTTGAGCTCTTGGACATCCATAATATTAACTGGAAAGTACAGTATAACCGTAATAATCAGACTTACAGAATGTTAATTTCGATTTGCTATCTTGTTATTAAGGGTTTATTGCAGACCAGTTCTGATGGGTCATCAAGACTGATGGATTATCTGGATGAGCAGCGAATGCACAGATTGTACGAGAAATTCATTCTGGAATACTATCGAAAAGAATATCCTCAGCTTACTGTAACTGCATCACAGATACCATGGCAGGTTGATGATGGGATCACGTTCATGTTGCCTGTAATGCAGACCGATATAATGCTTCGTCATGGAGAAAAGACACTTATAATAGATGTCAAATATTATTCTCATACCACACAGGTTCAGTACGATAAAAATACTCTCCATTCCAGTAATCTGTATCAGATATTCACATATGTAAAAAATAAGGAAGTGGAACTTAAGGATCAGGAACACGAAGTAGCGGGTATGTTGCTTTATGCCAAAACAGACGAATTGATACATCCCAATAATGTCTATCAGATGAGTGGTAATAAAATTACGGTAAAAACACTGGATTTGGATTGTGAATTTGTAGAAGTGGAACGCCAGCTGGAACAGATAGTCAATGATCATTTTTGCCTGCTGAAAGCTTAGTTTTAACAGCAATACATAATATGCGAGAAGCTGAATTATGCTCAATTCGAGGATTATTATTTATATTTCCCCAGTTGACAACATAATTCATCCGTTATAGAATCTACTAGAATACTTTAAATCAGTCCCGTGAGGCTGAAAAGAGAAGATGAATACTTTCCGATCAGAGGTAGGGGGAACTCTATCTGGATCTGTTATGATTAACTGACCTCTTTTTACCGCGGGTAAAGGAGGTTTTTATTATGGAAAGAAATCTGTACAGCCTGAAGGAAATTGACACAAATGATCTTATTTCTATATTGAATCGTGCTTCAGCGTTTAAAAATGGTGAGATTTCACATTATCCGGATCGGGTAGTGGGGAATCTCTTTTTTGAACCCAGCACCAGAACTCAGCAGTCCTTTATCATGGCAGAGAAGAAAATGAGGATACAGAATATGGATCTGTATCCCGAAGGAAGCAGTCTGGTGAAGGGAGAAAGTCTCTACGATACGGTAAGGACTTTCGAAGCTATAGGTGTGGATGCCGTTGTCATCCGCTCCAAGGAGGACAGATACTATGAAGCGCTAAGAGGAAAAGTCTCCATACCGGTACTAAACGGTGGAGACGGAAGCGGAGATCATCCCACCCAGAGCCTTCTCGATCTTATGACCATAAAGGAGGAGTTCGGAGATTTTTCAGGACTTAAGGTGCTTATTGCAGGAGACATCTCCCACTCAAGGGTTGCCCACTCAAATATCCACATCATGGAAAGACTAGGGATGAAGGTTCATCTTGCTGCACCGCCTATGTTTCAGGAGAAGGGGAGAATGTATCAGGATATGGATGAGATTCTTCCGGAGATGGATATCGTCATGATGCTGAGGGTTCAGCATGAACGTCATGAAGTCAGAACGGTTCTTGATCCTCTATCCTACAACAGAAGCTATGGCATGAATACAGATCGGATCGAAAAGATGAAGTCCACCGCAATACTCATGCATCCGGCACCGGTCAACAGAGGGTGGGAAGTGACGGATGATGTGGTGGAATGCGGGAGGAGCAGAATCCTGTGCCAGATGGGCAACGGTGTCTTTGTGAGAATGGCGGTACTGGAGAGAGCATTGAGGGAGAGTGAGAAATGAAGATCATAAATGCCATACGCGTAAGAGAAGAAAACACGACAGAAGGCTGCGAGATCCGAATCGAAGAAGGAAGAATCCTTGAGATCGGAAACCGTCTTGAAACCTTAGATGGAGAAGAAACATATGATGCGAAAGGGATGCTGGTTACACCGGGGTTTGTGGATATCCATGTGCATCTCAGAGAACCCGGACATGAACATAAGGAGACCATAAAGACCGGTACAAGAGCTGCGGCTCTTGGCGGATACACCACCATCGCAGCCATGCCGAACACGGATCCTGTGCCGGATACTCCGGAAAAGATGAAAGCTCTCTACGATAAAGTGAAGACGGACAGTCTCATCAAAGTATATGCATACAGCGCCATCACTGCAGGAGAGAAAGGGGAAACTCTGGTTGATTTTTGTGAGATGAAAGCGGCTGGCGCTTTAGGGTTTTCCGATGACGGAAAAGGGGTTCAGGATGCAGGCATGATGTATAAAGCGATGAAAAAAACGGCAGAAGCCGGTGGAATCATCACTACCCACTGCGAAGATGAATCCATGCTCTTTTCAGGATACATTCATGATGGAGAATATGCGAAAACTCATCAGCATAAAGGGATACATGCTCTGACGGAAGATCTCCAGATCATAAGAGATATCGCCATCAGTGAGGCAACAGGATGTCCCTACCATATCTGCCATATGAGCACAGAAGGTGGAGTGAAGGCTCTTAAGCGGGCAAAGGAGGACGGAATTAAGGTATCTGGAGAAGTCACCCCACATCATCTTCTCCTCACAGAGGAAGACCTGAGAGAAGAGGGAAGATACAAGATGAATCCTCCCCTGAGAAGCAGAGAAGACCGGGAGGCTCTTCTTGAAGGTCTAAGAGCAGGCGTCATAGAATGCATAGCCACTGATCATGCACCTCATACCAAAGAAGAGAAGGAAAAAGGACTCGAAGGAAGTTCTTTCGGAATCGTAGGACTTGAAACTTCCTTTTCTCTGCTCAACACCCACCTGGTGAGAAAAGGACATCTGTCCCTTGAAAGGCTTATTGATGCCATGACAGTCGGCCCATCAAAAGTCATGTCGCTGCCATCCGGAAGCCTTCTTAAAGGCTCATCGGCAGATCTTGTCTTCATCGACCTTGAAAAGGAATGGATCATAAAAAGCGCAGATTTTGAGTCAAAGGGGAAAAGCACACCTTTTGACAACTGGGCGGTCAAGGGAAAGGTAGAGACGGTCATGCTTGACGGAAAGTTCATTGTAGAAGGAGGAAAAATCATTGGATAAGAAACTGGTGCTGGAAGACGGCAGCGAATTTTCAGGCAGAGCATTCGGATACAGAGAAGATGTCTATGGTGAGGTGGTCTTCACCACCTCCATGTCCGGATATCAGGAGCTTCTGACCGATCCCTCTTTACTGGGTCAGATGCTGGTCATGACCTACCCTATGGTCGGAAACTACGGCATCAACAGGGATGACTATGAATCCATGAAGCCTCATCTTACGGCGCTCATCGTCAGGGAATACTGCGATGCACCGTCAAACGCAAGAAGCGAGAAGTCCCTCCTGGAGTATATGGAAAAATACAGAATACCAGGACTTTCAAGAATCGATACGAGAAAACTCACAAGGCACATCAGAGAGAGAGGTGCGCTGAAAGGGGCAATCCTCCCGGCTGAAATGCCGATGAAGGAGTGTCTGGAGAAAGTTGCGGATTATCCATTCTACACGGACCACATCAGCCGTGCTTCAACAAAGAACATCTATGAGGTGCCTGGGGGTGGAAAAAGAGTTGTTCTCATGGATTTCGGAATGAAGATGAGTATCCTTAAGGCACTCGTGGAAAAGGGCTATCATGTCTCTGTTGTTCCTCACGATACTTCATCTCAGACGATTCTTGAGATGGATCCGAACGGAGTGGTTCTTTCAAACGGCCCTGGAAATCCGGAGGATGCGAGAGGACCCATAGAAACGGTCAAAGGACTCCTTGGAAAGGTTCCGCTCTTCGGAATCTGTATGGGACACCAGCTTCTGGCGCTGGCTTCAGGCGCGAAAACAAGGAAGATGAAATTCGGACACCGTGGCGGAAACAACGCCGTCAGAGACCACAGATCGGGAAAAATCCTCATCACAAGCCAGAACCACGGGTATGAGGTGGATTCAGCTTCCCTTACCGGAACAGATATAAAGACCATCTATACCAGTGTAAACGACGGCTCCATAGAAGGGATAACAATTCCCGGAAAGAGGGCCTTCTCGGTGCAGTTTCATCCGGAAAGTGCACCGGGACCAAAGGATGCGAAGGTGATATTTGAGGAATTTGACACAATGATGATCCATACGGAGGGAAGATAATGCCAAAAAGAGAAGATCTAAGGAAAATCCTCGTCATCGGTTCAGGCCCCATCGTCATCGGGCAGGGGGCGGAATTTGACTATGCGGGAACCCAGGCCTGTCAGGCCTTGAGAGAAGAGGGCATAGAAGTTGTCCTTGTGAATTCAAATCCGGCAACCATCATGACCGACAGAGAAATGGCCGACAGAGTCTATATGGAGCCGCTGACGCTTCCATTTCTCAAGAAAATCATCAGAAAGGAAAGGCCTGATGCACTTCTTCCTTCCCTTGGCGGGCAGACGGGACTTAATATGGCCATGGAGCTCTCAAAGGACGGGATACTGGAAGAATTCAAGGTGGAAGTCCTCGGAACGGATCTTCAGGCCATCGAAAAGGCCGAAGACCGGGAAGCCTTCAGAAAGCTCATGAATGAAATCGGAGAACCTGTGCCCCCTTCGACCATCACCCGGGACATCAAAGGCGCTTTAACCTTCGCGGAGGAAATCGGATATCCTGTCATTGTAAGACCGGCCTTTACCCTGGGCGGAACCGGAGGCGGCATCGCAAAGAATGAGGAGGAGCTTAGGACCATTGTAGAAAACGGTCTCTCCCTCTCTCCTGCAAACCAGTGTCTCATCGAAATGTCCATCGCAGGATGGAAAGAGATCGAATTCGAAGTCATGAGGGATGCAAACGACACAGCCATCGTGGTCTGTTCCATGGAAAATGTGGATCCTGTGGGCATCCATACGGGAGACTCCATCGTTGTTGCCCCGGTACAGACCCTGACGGACAGAGAAGTGCAGATGCTAAGAGATGCCTCTCTTAAGATCATAAGAGCGCTGGACATCAGAGGCGGATGTAATGTCCAGCTGGCGCTGGACCCCAGAAGCTTCAGCTACTACATCATTGAAGTCAATCCGAGGGTGTCAAGGTCATCGGCGCTTGCTTCCAAGGCGACGGGATACCCCATTGCAAAGATCGCCTCGAAAATTGCTCTGGGCTACAGACTGGATGAGCTGATCAATCCCGTGACAAATGTATCCTACTGCTGCTTTGAACCCGCCATCGACTATATCGCGGTAAAGCTCCCGAGGTTCGCCTTCGACAAGTTCCAGTCGGCAAACAGAAAGCTCGGAACGCAGATGAAGGCCACAGGAGAGGTCATGGCGCTGGGAAGCTCCTTTGAAGAGGGCCTTCTTAAAGCGGTCCGTTCACTGGAAGTGAAAGCCGACCACATCCGCCTGAAAAAATACCAGTCAATGGAGAGGAAAAAGCTTATCTCACTTCTTTCCCGGGCAGAAGACGACAGACTCTTTGTCCTCTATGAACTGCTCCTTAAGGAAGAACCCCTTCAGACCCTCCATGAAGAGACGAAAATCGATCTCTTCTTCCTGAATAAAATCGCGAAAATTGCAAAGATGGAGAGAAGAACGATGGACAGCACTCTGGAGGAAATCCTTCCCGAAGCCAAGAAAATGGGCTTCTCCGATGCTTATCTCGCCGGACTCTATGGCCTCACGGAGGATGAAGTGGAAAGAAAAAGAAAGGAGACAGGGATCAGACCGGTATACAAGATGGTGGACACCTGTGCAGGGGAGTTCAGATCTGAGACCCCTTACTTCTACTCCACCTATGGCGAAGAAAATGAATCGAAGTCTTCAGGCAGGAAGTCCGTCATCGTTCTAGGGTCCGGTCCCATCAGAATCGGACAGGGCGTGGAGTTTGACTATGCCACGGTCCACTGTGTGTGGTCCATCCGTAAACTGGGGTATGAAGCCATCATCATCAACAACAATCCGGAGACGGTCTCGACGGACTTCTCCATATCCGACAAGCTGTATTTCGAACCGCTCACCCTTGAGGATGTCATGCATGTGGTGGAGCTTGAGAAGCCTTACGGGGTCATCGTGCAGTTCGGCGGACAGACAGCGATCAATCTTGCAGCAGGGCTTAAGAGAAAAGGTGTAAACATCCTTGGAACAAGCCTTGAGAGCATCGACCTTGCCGAAGACCGGGATCTCTTCGAGAAAAGGCTCAAAGAGCTTTCCATCCCCATGCCTGAAGGAAAGGTTGTGCACCATAATGAAGAAGCGCTCCATGTCGCAGAAGGAATCGGATACCCGGTACTTCTAAGGCCTTCCTATGTTCTTGGGGGCAGAAACATGGAGATCATCCATACGCCGGAGGAGCTGGAAAACTATATGGAAAAACTGGCTGAAGAGACCAGAACCCAGGGAATTCTTGTGGACAGATATATAACGGGTGTGGAGTGTGAAGTGGATGCGGTATCAGACGGAAAAGACATCCTCATTCCGGGCATCATGCAGCATATCGAAAGAGCGGGTGTTCACTCGGGAGACTCCATGGCGGTGTATCCGCCCATATCCCTTAAGGAAGAAACCCTGAAGGTCATTGTGGACTACACAAACAGGATCGGTAAAGGGCTGCACATCATAGGGCTCTACAACATTCAGTTTGTCGTGGATTCCCGTGGTGATGTGTATGTTCTGGAGGTCAATCCGAGAAGCTCAAGAACCGTACCGTTTCTCAGCAAGATCACCGAAATGAACATGGCGGATATGGCGACGAAGGCGATTCTCGGGATAAGCCTGAAAGAGCAGAAGGTGCCTCTTGGACTCCTGCCGGACAGGATGGGCTACGCGGTGAAGATGCCGGTCTTCTCCTTCAGCAAGCTTCGGAAAGTGGACATCGCTCTTGGACCGGAGATGAAATCCACGGGAGAAGTCATCGGACGTGACCGATCGCTCAACAAGGCGCTGTACAAAGCCATGATCGCTGCAGGTTTTGAGATGGGCGAGTACGGGAAGGTGCTCTTTACCATAGGAGACAGAGACAAGGAGGAGGCGCTTCAACTTGCGAAGCGATTCAGCAGTATCGGGTACGGCCTTGTGGCCACAAAGGGCACCCGGGACTTTCTTCAGGAGAACGGTCTTAAAGCTGAACTGGTCAGAAAAATCGGAGAAGGGACAGAAACGGTCCTTGATGTCATAAGAGGCAGAAAAGTGCAGTTTGTGGTCAATACCTTCTCCCAGGCCAAAAGAGATTTCCTCTCCCATGGTTTCCTCATGAGAAGGGAATCGGTGGAAAGCAGCATTCCGTGCCTGACCTCCCTGGATACAGCTTCGGCAATCCTGGATGTCCTTGAATCCATGAACTTTTCCGTTGACGCTTATGAGGAGGTTAAGGCATGAAGAAACTTATGGATATGGAGATCCTTGAGAATATTCGCATCGCAAAGGATGTCTATAGAATGAAGCTTAGGGGAGAGGAGCTTTGCTTCAGTGAAATGATGGCAGGGTGCTTTCTGAACATCAAAGTGGGCACAGGATCTGAGCTTCTTCTAAGAAGGCCCATTTCCATATTTGATGCGGATGAGAAAGAGAAAACCCTTAGCATCATCTATAAGGTTGTGGGCAGAGGAACAGAGAGAATGAGCGGAATTAAGTCAGGTGATCTTTTAAATGTACTTGGACCTCTGGGCCAAGGATTTCCCATCCAGGATGAGAGCGGAAGGGTTCTTCTTGTCGGTGGAGGGGTAGGTGTTCCGCCCCTATATGAGCTGGGCAAAAAGCTGAAGGCAAAAGGGATGGAAGTTACGACTGTCCTTGGCTTCAGAGACGAGGAGAGCATATTCTTAAGAGAAGACTTTGAGAGGCTGGGTCCACTATACATCGCAACCGAAGACGGCTCTTACGGCACAGAAGGCTACGTGACGGATGCCATAAGAGAGATGGATCCGAGCTTTGATACGCTCTATGCCTGCGGTCCGAAGGCTATGCTTCGGACGCTGGATGAGCGCTATGCACAGATAAAGAAGGGATTTCTCTCTTTTGAAGAAAGAATGGCCTGCGGAATCGGTGCCTGCTATGGATGCATGACGGAAACCAAGGCCGGACTGAAGAGAGTGTGCAAGGATGGACCGGTATTCAGGCTGGGAGAAATGAAATATGACAGCGTCTTGTGACCTATAACTCTTTAAATGAGGTCGTTCCCGGATGAAATTCTAATACGATACCCCCCTGCCTGAGGCAGGGGGGTAATTATCTGCAGCTTATGAAGAATAAATAATCCTGATAAAAACATGAGAAAAAACATGAGATAATGATCTGCGGAAAATACTGATGTAGGGGAGACTGATGAAAAAAAAGCTTGCAGCATTAGTTGAAGGATGGTCCTTCACGGGCTGATTTCAGTATGCGGATAATTATTCATAAAAGGTTTAAAAATGCATGAAATCCGTCATTTATATGATTGATTTGACGGATTAATCGTATTTTGAAGGGTATCTTATGGAACGATAATCATAAACAGAGAATAATCATACGGATATCATATCTCTTACTGAATGATAAATTAATAATTTTATCTCGAAAAAATACGTTTACAATAAAATAAAGTAAGGTCAATTAAACAAGTATCATCATAATTCCGAAAATCGCTGAGAATTTATTGACATGCATAAAGTTCAATGTATAATTATTAAAATACAACCCGATAGATACATTTTGTTCATAAAAATGTTCGAGAGATATGGACAGCTGTTTCTTAGGGCGGGAATAATCAATAAAATCCAAGGAGGAAAATCATGAAGAAAAAAAGAATTCTTGCAATGTCCATGATTCTTGCAGCCGTGATGATGGTCACCGCCTGCGGCAATACGGATACCCCTGCAGAAACTCCTGGCAGTACTCCGGAAACACCGGGAGCGTCAGGCGAAGTCGGAGATAATGTTCTGAAAGTGCAGTTTAACGTGGAAGTTGCTTCCATGGATCCACAGATTGCAACAGATGGGACATCCTTTGAAGTCATTTCTGCTGTAACAGAAGGACTCTATTCCGTAGATGCGGACGGTTCAGCGATCCCTGCTATGGTCGATACCGTAGAGAAGAGTGAAGACGGACTGACTTATACCTTCAAACTTAAAGATGCCAAATGGTCAAACGGGACACCAGTCACCGCACAGGATTTTGTATTTGCCTGGAAGAGACTTGTTGATCCTGAAGTGGCCAGTGAATATGCCTTCATCATGGGCGTAGCCGGCGTCAAGAATGCCGATGCGATCTCAGCAGGTGAAATGGCTGTTGATGAACTGGGTGTCAAGGCAGAGGATGAAAAAACACTGGTCGTGGAACTTGATTTTCCAGTGCCATACTTTGAATCCCTTATGTCCTTCCCATCCTTCCTTCCTATGAATGAAGAATTCTTCACTTCAAAAGGAGACAGCTATGGAACTTCACCCGAAACCCTGCTTGCAAACGGGCCTTTCAAGGTAACCGCATACGAGCCTGCAGCGACAACCATCACTCTGGAGAAGAATGCGGACTACTGGGATGCTGATGCCGTAGCACTGGAAGGTATCCAGTATCAGGTCATCAAAGATTCACAGCAGACCATGCTGTCCTATCAGAACGGAGATCTTGATGTGGCAACCCTTTCCGGAGAACAGGTCGAACAGTTCATGAACGATCCTGAATTCGTGAATGTTGTGGCAGGATACCTCTGGTATGTTTCTCCAAATCAGCTTGTTAAAGGTCTTGAAAATGTGAATATCAGAACTGCTATGGCCCTGGCTTTTGATAAGACTGCCATTGCCGACAATATTCTGAAAGACGGATCTATTCCAGCGGACTTTGCAGTGCCTTCTCTTCTGGCAACAGGTCCAGATGGAAAAGACTTCAGAGAGACTTCTGATACTTACCTTGCTACCGATAAAACGAAGGCAGCGGAATTCTGGAATGCCGGTCTTAAAGAACTGGGTGTCACAGAACTGACCTACACCATGCTCGTTGAAGATACTGAAGCTTCCATAAATGTTGCGCAGTTCCTTCAGACCGAGTGGCAGACAGCTCTTCCTGGTCTTACTGTAGAACTTCAGACCATGCCGAAGAAAAATCGTGTGGAAAGAATGCAGGCCGGAGACTACGAGCTTGTTCTGACAAGATGGGGCCCAGACTATGCAGATCCTATGACCTACCTCGATATGTGGACTTCAGACAGTTCAAACAACTACGGATCATGGTCGAATGCCGAATATGATGCACTGATTGAAGATGCGAAGAAGGGTGATCTTGCCCTTGATCTTGAAGCCAGATGGGAAGCACTTAAGGATGCTGAAAAAATGGTCATGGATGAAGCGGTCATCTTACCTGTATATCAGAAAGGTGATGCAGTCATGGTAAGAAGCGGGGTTGAAGGCATAGAGTTCCACTCAGTGGGCATCAACAGAGTCTTCAAGAACGCAAAGAAGAATTAGTTATCCCTATATCTTATATAAACTGAAGAAGAGTGTGACGCTGCTTAAGAACACATAAAAAATGCGGCGTCCTTCTTCTGTTTTCCGACTTAATATCATGAGGAGAAGTGTTATGAAAAAGTATATTTTAAAACGTATCGGTATCTCCGCATTGACGCTGCTTGTCATTCTTTTTATTCTGTTCATTATGCTGGAGCTCATGCCGGGCTCTCCATTTAACGATGAAAAGCTGACACAGGCGCAAAGAGCCATCATCAATGCGAAATACGGCCTGGATAAACCCTTATTTCTGAGATTTTTCAGTTACCTGAAAGCAATGGTTTCCGGGGACTTTGGTGTATCCTACAATATTTCGAAGAATACACCGATAACACAGCTTCTGCAGTCAAGACTACCTCTGTCGCTGAGAATCGGAGCTCAGTCCGTACTGGCAGGAACCGTGATCGGAATCATACTGGGGCTGATTGCCGCAATCAAGCACAATACCATTTTTGATACCTTGACGACTGTGATTTCGGTGCTGGGTGTGAGCCTTCCTTCCTATGTGTTTGCCATGGCGCTGATCTATTCCATGGGTTTCAAGCTGAAGTGGTTCCCTCTTCTCTATGACATTCAGGCACCTTTCGAGTCCACAGTCCTTCCGACTGTAGCCCTCAGCATGTTCACCATTGCGACGGTGGCGAGATTCACAAGAACCGAAATGCTTGAAGTGCTGGGTTCGGAGTATATGCTTCTTGCCGAAAGCAAGGGTCTGGACAACAGGAGACTTGTACTGGTTCATGCTTTAAGAAATGCCCTGATTCCCATTATCACCGTGCTTGCACCGCTTGTGGTCAGCCTTATGACAGGTAGCCTTGTCATCGAGAAGCTCTTTTCCATTCCAGGAATCGGCTCTCTTATGGTCACGGCCATTCAGTCCAATGACTACAATGTCATCATTGCCCTGGCATTTGTGTACAGTGTCATGTTTATCGGGATCATGCTTGTGGTGGATATTCTCTACGGCATCATCGATCCAAGAATAAGACTTGCAAAGGAGGATCTCCATGAATAACGAGACCTATGAATTTAAAGCGGATGACTTTGAACTGATCAGAAAAAATCAGGACGATTTTGTGGATGAATCCTATGCAAAAGAATCCTACTGGAAAGACATCTTCATGAGATTTGTGAAGAACAAGGGAGCCATCTTCGGACTGGTCTTCATCCTCCTGATCATTATGATGGCGGTATTCGGGCCGAATATGAATGAGTACACCTTCGATTCTCAGATCATTCAGCATCAGAATCTGGCGCCTAGAGTGAAGAGCATCGAAAATCTTGGCATCGGCCTCTTTGACGGATCAGAAACCATGAACACCTCCACAGGTGTTGTGGAAGTCAACAGATACGTGAATCCTGAAAAGGAAACCGGCCTTGAAGACACCTACTACTGGTTCGGTACGGATGTACTGGGTCGTGACATCTTTACAAGAACCTGGGCAGGTACAAGAATTTCTCTTTATATCGCTCTTGTTGCAGTGCTTGTGGATATGCTTTTCGGCATGAGCTACGGTCTTGTTTCCGGTTATTTCGGCGGCAGAGTGGATATGATCATGCAGAGACTGTCTGAGATCTTAAACGGGATTCCCACACTGGTTCTCGTGACTCTTCTCATCATCGTCCTGAAGCCTGGACTGCTTACCATCACCCTCGCGCTTGCCCTTACGGGCTGGATCGGAATGAGTAGAGTAGCAAGGGCACAGGTGCTGAAGCTGAAGGAGCAGGATTTCATCCTGGCTTCAAAGACTTTAGGGGCGAAGGATTTTTTCATCATCTTCAAGGAGATTCTGCCCAACATCTTCGGACAGCTGATCATCATGTCGATGTTTTCCGTGCCTAATGCCATCTTTACAGAAGCCTTCCTGGCCTTTGTAGGACTTGGCGTGCCTGCACCGAATGCATCCCTTGGATCGCTCATCAGTGATGCCTTCAAGTCGTTCACCACACATCCGTATATGATCGTATTTCCGGTGATTGTTCTTGCGGTGATCATGCTGAGCTTCAACCTTCTGGCTGACGGTCTGCGTGATGCCTTTGACCCTAAAATGAAAGAAATGTAGGTGAATGCTATGCAAAAAGAAGTAGTGCTGGATATAAAAAACCTGTCCATCTCGTTCAAGACCTCAGCAGGTGAGATCAAAGCCATCCGTGGCGTGGATTTCACCCTGTATAAAGGGGACACTGTCGCCATTGTAGGGGAGAGCGGGAGCGGGAAGTCTGTTACGGTTAAGGCCATCATGGGGATTTTATCGGGCAATGAGACCGTAAACAGCGGATCCATCGATTTCACATACAGAAGAAAAGAAGAAGAGATTCATGAGGATCTGCTTAAACTCTCCAGAACACAGATGAGAAAAAGGATCAACGGCAAACGTATTGCCATGGTTTTCCAGGATCCCATGACGTCTCTTAATCCCACCATGTCCATTGGGTCACAGGTCATGGAAGGGATGATCTACCATTATGGTAAAATGAAAGACGAAGCAAGAAAGAAAGCCATCGAGCTGCTTGATCTTGTGGGGATTCCGGAACCGGAGAAAAGAATGAAGAACTATCCTCATCAGCTTTCAGGGGGAATGCGACAGAGGGTGGTGATCGCCATAGCACTGGCCTGCGATCCGGAAGTGCTTATCTGCGATGAGCCGACGACTGCACTGGATGTGACCATTCAGGCCAAAATTCTTGAACTGATCAAAGAGGTCCAGAAAAAACTGGGCATCTCGGTCATCTACATTACCCATGATCTGGGTGTGGTGGCAAAGGTAGCCGATTATGTGGCCGTGATGTATGCGGGAAAATTCATCGAAAAAGGAACCACGGAAGAGATCTTCTTTGATCCCCGCCATCCCTATACCTGGGGTCTTCTTTCCGCCATACCGAGCCTTGAGAAGACCGAACAGTCTCTCTATGCCATTCCGGGCAGTCCGCCTAACCTTCTGAATCAGGTGGTGGGCGATCCCTTTGCACCGAGAAATCTCTATGCGCTGAATATAGACCATAGAGAAGAGCCGCCGATGTTCAAGATCACGGATACCCACTATGCCAGCACGTGGCTGCTGCATGAGCATGCACCGAAAGTGGAAATGCCCGCACAGCTCAAAGTCAGAATCAATGCCATGAAGAAGGAGGTTATGGAAAGTGGAAAATAGAAAACCTCTACTGGAAGTAAAGAATCTCAAGCAGCACTTCCGAGTCTCGAGAAAGTTCTATGTGAAAGCTGTGGATGGCGTATCCTTCGAGATCTATCCGGGGGAAACCTATGGACTTGTAGGGGAATCCGGAAGCGGAAAATCGACCATCGGACGCTCAGTCATCAGGCTTTATGACCCTACAGACGGCGAAATCCTCTTCAAGGGTATGGATATTTCCGGAAAGCTTGATAAGAACACTTCGAAAGCGCTTCGGACAAACATGCAGATGATCTTTCAGGATCCCATGGCTTCGCTGAATCCGAGGAAAAAAGTAATGGATCTCATTGCGCTTGGTCTTGATATCCATCATCCAGAAATGAAATCGGAGGAGAGAAAAAAGAGAGTCTATGACATTCTAGACCTTGTCGGTCTTTCCCATGAACATGCCAATCGTTATCCTCATCAGTTTTCAGGAGGACAGCGTCAGCGTATCGGAATCGCAAGAGCCCTCATCATGAATCCGGATCTTGTCATTGCGGATGAAGCCATAAGTGCGCTGGATGTTTCCATTCAGGCTCAGGTGGTGAACCTCATGAAGGAGATTCAGAAGAAGACGAATATCGCCTACCTCTTTATCGCCCATGATCTGTCCATGGTGAAATACATCTCGGACAGAATCGGAGTGCTTCATTATGGTCATCTGGTGGAGACGGGAACAACGGATGAGATCTTTTCAAATCCTGTTCACCCTTACACGAAGTCCCTGCTTTCTGCGATTCCTCATCCCAATCCCGTCACGGAGAAGGAGAGAAAAGCGGTAAACTACAGCTATGAAGAAAGCGGAATCGACTATACCAAGGGGACGCTGAGAAATATCGGAGGTACCCATATGGTGCTTGCAACCGATGAAGAGCTTAAGAAATGGACAGGAATAAAAATGCAGAAGACAGATGATATGCAGACAGTGGTATAAGAGTACAGGGTGAGGGTTTTCCAGGGGGAAAGCCCTCATCTCTTTTTCAGCCTGAACTGCCTGAGAAATCATCAGCTGGATAAGGCAGCTGAGAGGGTCAGATTGGCAGGGAAAGGAAAGTGCGGGTTGACATTATGAGAATTCCCCTTTAGAATTCTAATAGATACTTTAAATCAGTCCCGTGAGGCTGAAAAGAGAAGATGAATACTTTCCGATCAGAGGTAGAGGAAAAATCTATCTGGATCTGTTATGGTGAACTGACCTCTTTTTACGACGGGTAAAGGAGGTTTTTATTATGGAAAAATACTTGGAAAGACTGAATGCGAATCATGCAGATCATCTTTTTTCTGCATTATGCTTTACTTTGGCGTCTAGAATGAATGAGATTTCACACTGCTCGAAAAGGGTCGTGGGGAATCTCTTTTTTGAGCTCGAAAGAAGATCTGATCCGCAGGATAAAATGATCGAAAAGAAACTTGGAGCTGAGGCACTGAGACCAAAAGGCAAAGAGGTGAATGATGAAAAGTAGAATGCTTGAGATGAAGCTTCCTGGACTTGATCTTAAAAATCTCGTGATGCCGGCTTCAGGGTGCTTCGGTTTTGGAAGAGAGTATGAAGAGTATTATGACCTTTCTCTTTTAGGGGCCATCATGGTGAAGGCGGTGACGAAGGAGCCAAGACGAGGAAATGCCATGCCAAGGCTTGCGGAAACCTCATCAGGTATGCTGAACGCCATAGGGCTTCAGAACCCGGGGCTCATGGGAGTCAGTAAGGAGATATCGTATCTTGAGAAATACGAGACGAAAATCATCGCAAATATTGCGGGATACACGGAAGAGGAATATGCGTACGTTGCAGAGGAGATCTCAAAACACAGAAATGTCTCGGCCCTTGAAATCAACATCTCCTGTCCCAATGTGAAGGAAGGTGGAATACTGTTCGGTCAGGATCCTGAGGTGGCATTCAGACTGACTAAGAAAATCAGGGAAGTGTCGGAAAAACCGGTATACATGAAGCTGAGCCCCAACGTCACGGACATCACAGCCATGGCCAAGGCCGTGGAGGAAGGAGGCGCGGACGGCATCACCATGATCAACACACTAGTTGGAATGCGGCTTGACCTACATACGGGAAGACCGGTTCTTGCCAATGGCACCGGAGGGCTTTCAGGTCCGGCCATAAAACCTGTGGCCCTCCGAATGGTCCATGAGGTCTATAAAGCGGTGAATATCCCCATCATCGGAATGGGCGGAATCTCATCTGCGGAGGATGCTCTGGAGTTTATCTATGCCGGAGCAAGTGCTGTTGCGGTGGGAACGGAAAACTTTGTGAACCCCTATGCCTGCCCCAAAATCATCGAAGAGCTTCCACATGTGCTTAAAAAGTACGGATTTACATGCGTCAAGGATGCTGTCGGCTACTGTCATCGATAGAAGAAGGAGAGAAAAATATGAAAGATGTGATCATTGCCCTGGATTTTAAAGATAGAGAAGAAGTGATGGAGTTTCTGAGAGAGTTTACAGAGCCTGTCTATGTTAAGGTAGGCATGGAGCTCTACTATGCTGAGGGCCCTTCCATTGTGCCTGAGATCAAGACTCTTGGCCATAAGGTGTTTCTGGATCTCAAGTTCCATGATATCCCGAATACCGTAATGGGCGCTGTGAGAAGCGCATCCTCTCTTGATGTGGACATGATGAATCTCCACGCCATGGGTGGAGGGGAAATGATGAGATGTGCTATGGAGGCGCTTAACCATAAAGAGGTTAAACCGCTCATGATTGCCGTGACGATTCTCACCAGTATGGATGAGGATGCACTGAAGAATGAGCTTCATGTGGAGTTTCCATTAGAAGATGAGGTTCTGTCTCTAGCGAAGATGACAAAAGATTCAGGGCTTCAAGGGGTGGTCTGTTCGGCACTTGAGGTGCCACGTCTTAAGGAAAAACTGGGGAAGGATTTTCTGACCATAACCCCTGGGATAAGACCTCTGGAGAGTGCTCTAGGTGACCAGAGAAGAGTGGTGACACCCTCCATGGCAAGAGAGCTGGGTTCGGACTATATCGTTGTCGGAAGACCCATCACAGAGGCTGAGTACCCATATGAGGTCTACAAGAAGATCAGAAATGAATTTCTGGGAGGAGAAGAAAGATGAAGGAAATAGCAGAAATACTTCTGAAGATCAGGGCGGTGAGTCTTTCACCAAGTGAGCCCTTCACCTGGGCTTCAGGAATCATCTCACCCATATACTGCGACAACAGGTTGCTTCTTTCCTATAGAGAAGAATGGGGAAAGGTTATAGAAGCCATGAGAGAAGTGATAAGTGAGAAGTTTCCCGATGTCGAGTGCATCATGGGTACTGCTGCTGCAGGAATTCCCCATGCCTCGGTGCTGGCCTATCTTATGGGAAAACCGTCTGGGTTTGTTCGGGGAAAAGCAAAGGATCATGGAAAGCAGAACCAGATTGAAGGTAAGGTCCATGAGGGAATGAAGGTGGTTGTGATAGAAGACCTCATATCAACCGGAGGATCCTCCATCGAAGCTGTTCTAGCCTTAAGAGAGGCAGGGTGTGAGGTTCTTGGACTTCTCTCCATCTTTACCTACGGTATGGAGAAAGCGGAAAAATCCATGAAAGAAAATGAAGTCTCCCAGTATTCTCTGACAGACTACAGTGAGCTTCTTGATACTGCACTGATGATGGACTATATCAGCAAAAGGGACAAAGAGAAGCTGAAGGTGTTCATGGAAAATCCCAAGGATGAAGGATGGAGGATTCTGTAGATTCCTGAAGAAAAGATTGAAGGATGCATGAAGGCCAAGAGAAGTTTGAACAAGAAGATGAGGATGATCCAGATAAGGATTGTCCTTTTTCTTATGCGGGTTTATCGGTATACTTAGATTAATGATATATATATTTCAGGTTTTATTTGAATTTATCATACATTTTAGTTGACTGTGTACCTTGTACGTAGTTTAGAATAGAGATAACAGACAAGGAGGAAATCATCTATGAAGATCAGTGAAGTGGAACTTTGGACAGGAATGGACCGTACCAACATCAGATACTATGAAAAGGAAGGCCTGATCAGTCCTATAAGAGGGGATAACGGATATCGGGATTTCTCGGATGAAGATGTGGAAAGGCTGCTGAGAATAAGACTTTTGAGAAGTCTGCATGTGCCTGTTGAAAAGATCAGAACCCTCTTTGAAGGAAGAGATTCTCTTGATCGTATACTGGAGGAGCAGCTGACTATCCTTGAGGAGCAGAATGAAGAAGTCAATTATGCAAAAGAGCTCTGCAGTAAAATGCTGAAAGAGAACAGTTCTCTTCTGAATCTTGATGTCAGAAAATATCTGAATCAGCTGGAACACAAGTCGAAAGAGCTGAACACAAACTATTTTTCGGTTAAAAGAGACAGGCTCCCGCAGGTTTATCGTCCATTAAGGCGGGCAATTGCAAGACTCATCGATATACAGATCTATTCAGTTATCCTCGACAGCATTCTGATTATGGGATTTCAGGCGGTTACCTCCAGATTTAACTTCCTGCAGAATTTTGCCGTATCTCTTCTCGTGGTGCTGATGATGATACTTATTGAACCTTTTTTTCTCTCGAGATTTGCCGTTACCCCAGGAAAAGCTATATTCGGGATGAGGATCACATCGACAGATGGAGAACATCTTTCCTACAGGGATGCCATGAGAAGAACCTTTGAGGTTGTCCGTTACGGACTCGGCTTCCAGATTCCCCTTTATAATTATTATCGGCTCTATGTCAGCTACAAAGCGCTTAATGAAGAAGAAACTCTTCCCTGGGATTATGATATTGCCTATACCATGAAGCGTGAAACAATCTATCGTCGAGCGCTGTTTATCGTATTTGAGGCAGCTGTGATCACCGCTGCAGTATTTCTGGTTCAGGTGGAGAAGCTTCCGCCAAACAGAGGAGCACTTACCATTGCGGAATTTGTGGAGAACTATGATCACTACAAGGATATCATGGATATTGATGAAGACTATGAATTGAACAGGTACGGAGAGTGGATCAGCACAAGAGATGAAAAAGATGTTGTCCTTGAACTTTCTTACTACGAAAAACCTGCCTTCAGGTTTAATCTTAAGGATCAGATCATAAAGAGTGTATCCTTTGAGGTGAATGCCGATGGAAAGAAAATGCCCCTTTCTAGCAACAGGCTGGAAATCATGCTGACCACTCTCGCATTAGCTGGTGCACAGAAAGAGGTAAGTCTATTTGATGATGTCCTTGATGAGATGATAAGCGACTTCTATTTACACAATTGGAATTTTTCAAGCTTCAGTAACAGTCTATATGGCGTTGACTATGAAGCTGAAGTGGACTATACAGGTTATGAGGAAATGAGCGGGGTCCTCATTCCGCTTGATGAGGCAGTAAAGCATCGCTACAGTTTATCCTTTTCTGCCGATGTGGACTGAAAAAGGGCAGAACAGCTTTGAACAGAGCCATAGGATTAACTGATTTTCAGGAGGAGAAAGAGATGTTTGACGAAAGAAACAGGAGATTATGGAAAGAAATCAAACCCCAGGGCCTGAAATCCTATATGTTCAGATGGGGAATCATGAAAATGGGTCTGGTATTGTTTGTCGCGGTCGGTTTCATCTCTCCTTTAGTAGACCACGGATTTTCACAGAGCTATTTCCAGTCCGAAGGTTTCATAAACAGGCTCATCGTTTCGGCAATCACCTCTCTATTAGGGGGGCTGTATCTAGCCTATTCATCCTGGAGAGAACTTGAAAAGAAATATGACTGATGAATCAGCATCACCCCAGATATTACTCCATGACAGTAATATCTGGGGTTCTCTTTTCTGATCTAAAGCCAAGGAGAATTGCTCTGAAATATCTCCATAAAGAAAGTTTTATGTTTTATGGAGTACGATGTTCATTAAACAGATGCATAGCAGTTCTTTGTGAACGAAAAGAAAAAATGCACGGTAAGAGGAGTCAAGAATGAAAGAGAAAATAATCGGATTCATGAGAGGTCGCTATGGCGTTGATGAGCTGTCAAAATTTCTGATGATGCTCAGTATGGCGATGATCATCATGGGCAGTCTGACAGGAAACACTTTGGTTAATCTCTTAGGATTTGCAGCCATCGGATCTGCCTATTTCAGAATATTGTCGAAGGACTACTACAGATGTTCCGGACAGAACCGGAAGTATCTTCAGCTTCGTCATAGACTTGGAAGCAGCTGGCAGGGACAGATCAGACGTTTCAAAGAAAGGAAGATCTACCGCTTCTACAGCTGTCCACAGTGTCGGCAGAAAGTAAGGATCCCAAGAGGAAGGGGTAAGGTGAAAATCACCTGTCCAAAATGCACATCAGAGTTCTCAGAGATCAGTTAGGGACAGTCAAAGATATCTGAGCATAAAAGAACATGCAGCGGTTCAATGTGACTGTTGCATGTTCTTTTTATTGATTGAAGTTTCTATTACTGAAGATTCCGGAGAACCGGATTCAGACACATTCCCACTCATAGTGGAATAATTTAAGATCATCCCGTAGAAACTGCAAGCCTTCCCAGCAGGGCGGCCATAAGACCGTCATCAGCCGAAGCGACAGCATTACCGAACTTCGGTAATACCATCAGGTCTCCCACAACATTCAATATGTTCTTTGAATGTGTACAGTTAAGATTCCATCTTCCCAGCGAGCGCTGCCGCTGTCCACAAGGGATCCCAGAAGCTGAAATTCCTGCCTTTTTCCCGTAGCGCCCAGGAGGCTCCAGTAGTATTCTTCGTACTCCGGCTTTCTCGGTTCATTGAGAAGGTTGTGGAGATGCTCAAGATCTTTTGGGGGTATTGGAATTTCTCCGGATACGGTGATGTCCATCCGCTCGTAGTCTGCGAAAAAATCGATATCCTGATGATCAATCTGGTGATGGAGGAAGTAACCGATGACTTCCTCAAGAATCTTCACGGATCGTATTCTGTTCTGCATTAGGTTTCCTCCTCATAATGATCTTTTCCGATATTCAGGGAATCAAGGACAGGGACGAGTATGGCGCCGACAAAGCCGCCGGAGAAGCCGTTGTTGTAGAGATTCATTCCGCCATGAAGAAAACCTACATTCATGACCACAGCCATATGGAAAAAACCCGTAATGATTCCGGGAATGATGCCATAGGCACCTGCAACAGGAGCAAGGGTAGTGGCAAAAAGGGCTGCAAGGAGTGAACCGACTGAGAACACTTCCCACTGGAAGACAAGATTTGCGATGTAGATTCCGGCCATGACGGGCAGCACATTCTTGACATGCTTACCGAAAGCACCGAATCCCACTACTGTAAAGATTCCGCCGATGATGGGACCGCTCAGTGCTCATCCCGCAAGGAGAAGATATCCCATGGAGATGAAGCCGAGAAGACCCATATTGACCATGGTTACGGCGAATCCATCCGACGCGATGAAGTCTGAAACCAGCTGACCGGGTCTTGAGAAGAGAATCGGGAGTCCCCTTCGAAGGTCATGACCGGTTAAGTAGCCATAGAGGATCATGGAGAGGAAGAGAAGCACCAGATAGACGAAGAGTCCTGTGCTCTTCTCTCCAAGAAGGATCGCTGTTTTTGGGTTATCCAGAGTGATGCCTCGGAGAATACTCATGGAAACCATCCCGATGATTCCTGCGGTAAACCCGATGTTGTAGAGATTATACCCCTGATGAAATCTGATGAAATGATTGGCTAAGGGAGGCAGGATAAATCCAGCAGCAATACCGGCCAAAATGCCCAGAACTATGCCTAAGCCTGGGATAATTCATAGCCGAAGGAAATCTGGCTGACCAGCGGTCCAAGAGCTGTTCCAAAAAGTGCAGGAAGAATGAACTTTCCGAATGATTCCTTCTGGTATCTCGAATAGAAGAGAACACCGGCCATGATGGGCAGGATATTGTAGAGATTCTTTCCGAAGAATGCAAATCCGCCGACGGTATAGACAGCGGCCACAAGTGGACCACTTGGTGTAGTTTTGCTTCTGATGGCGAGAAATAGAGAAAGAAGCATCAGCAGACCGCTGTTTACAAAAGCCGAGCCGATATTCCCCACTGCCATATAGTCCGTGAGAAGGATGCTCGGAGAAGTTATGATTCTGCCAAGGCCGCTTATGATTTCAAAAGGCGTATTGAATAGAAATCCTGTAATGAAGGTGAAGAAAGATGTCATAAAAAGAAAATACAGCCGGTGTTTCACCGGAGTATCCTGGAATTCATAGGGTGCGGACTGATGATTCTGGGAGGGCTTCTTAATAAGTGCTGACGATGATATCAAATAGGCGTGCTTCTTTTCTTTTTCTACAAGTTTTTTCCAGTATAGCAAATAGAAACTTCGGATGAAAGCAAATTTTGAGAATATTTTCGGTGAAAGCAAGCATTCAGATAAAGCGGTATTGGAGCATTACCTCATTCTGAATGACTGATTAATCTGCTATGATAATTGTGATGGTATATAAGCCTATAGATACAATTATTAAGAAATAGACCGGAGCGGCGGTCACAAAAACAGGGTTTTATTTCATAGCAATGAACTGGTGCTATGTGTGAATATAGATTAGTGGTCTGATTTATTATTTTGCAGCTATAGAAAGTGATACGGGTCTGTGATTTTTTCTGTTTTACTGTGTTAATCTTCAGCAGAAGAAATCTGACCTTTTAATATTCCTTAAAATGAAGAAATAATATGAAAAAGATATAATAAAGGTGTTATTATTTAGTTAAATATAGTGTACAATCATGATAAGAAAGAAGGTGTTTCGGTGAGTAGCAGAAAATTATTATTGAGCAGCATAATCATAATCCTGACCATATCGGCTGGTGCGTTTTTATTCTATCCAATGAAGTTTGAAAGATACCTGTCAGAAAGAGAGGACCTGTTGATATCACATTACGCAGGATCCATTGATCCGTCTGATGGCACACCGAGTAGTGAATCAAAAGACTACTTTCTGGAACACGAAACGTCAGATGCTGAGGAGTTAGTGCAGATTATGAGCAGGTATTCCTTCCACCGCGGTCTTTCCTATTTTGGTGATGAAAGCTCTATTGAGGGTTACGGTGGACACATGATCAGTATTGCTGCAGGAGACCATACCATTAACCTGGCCGGCAATAGAGAAATTCTGATTGACGGCAAAGTAAACAAAATGGGCTTCTTGAAGAATAAAAAAGCACTCTCACTGATAGAAGATATTATAAAGATTCTTGAGAATATGACTGAATATGAAATGGAAGTAGAGCCTTAAAATGAAGGCTGCTCCATACAGCTGAGGAGAGGATACATTGGAAAGACTAGAAGAACCTAAATTCAACATAGAAACCACAATGACCAAGGAAGACTATAAGAAGTTTCTGTATATCGCAACGTTCAGACGAAACAGGCTGCTGATTCCACTGATGATATTCATGTCAATTATTGGAAGTGTGGTGATCGGATTCGATACCTATGGGTTCAGCTGGGTCAGATTTATCCTCAGTTTTCTCGTTCTCACACCGTCAGCTTTTGTCATTATCATTTTTCAGATCGAACGAAAAAATGCAAAGAGGATAAAGACAGACCAGACGGGATCTTTTGACAGTATAAACAAACTGACATTTTATGAGGATAAGATGATGCTTCAGAATGAAGCCTTTAAATCAACTGGAGAAGTTCAGTATGTTCAGTTCTACGGAGTCAGGGAAAGCAAAGATTATTTTATATTCTATCTGACAGTAAACCAGGCAGCACTGATCCGAAAAATAGATGTGAAAGACGTAAGTGGATTTAGAAGCTTTTTGATGAATAAGCTTAAAGAGAGATATAAGAAAATATAAGGTTAAATTAAAGGCTCTGTATGGAATATATGTTGAAAATGGAATGATTTCTTGGAAAATGGTATAATATAAGTATATATAGATAGGCAGAGGAATCTGAATTATAACCATTTAATATACGAAGAAGTTATATATTCTTTATATTTATATATAATATAATGTTACTGCGATATTATTGATTCTTTAAACTTTCTCCCATAAGGAGATGTTAAAATGAAGATAAAGACTAACCAAACAAGAAAAGATTTAATTAGAAATTATTTATATATTTTGTTAGGTTTCTTTTGGATTTATGGAAGTATGACAGGTAAGTTTGTTCATACCCGTACAAATATTTGTCTGACAATAATTCGAATTAGTTTAATTGTACTTGGTGTAGTTGGGGTTAAGGAGTATTATTTGCAGAATAAAGCATAAGAAAATATAAAAGGGATGCCAATCCCTTTTTCTATGCCGTGCGTCCAGCTAAGCTGGACCATACTGCCGGTGAAAGTCCGGACGGGGTAATTGCCAAGAAGCCCCAGTAGCCAATCTCCATGCGTAACAGAAATGGTGCGTGTGAAGCGGGAGGGTGATGTAACTCGAGAAGAGTGCTAGCAAGGATGCAGGTCGTAACATGAAGTGAATTCTGCCGTATCGTCAAAAAGGCCACGCAAGTGGAAAGATGGGAAGTCAAGCCCCGGGCATATGGGCGAAGACCATGGAAGACAGGAAGAGCTTGGACGCGCACTGTCAAAGAATCCCACGGTATAGAGGAAGCGACATGTATCCAAAGTATGGTCTGGAACTGGAGAGACCTTCCTCTGCACGGCGTACGCCGTAGAGCAGAGGCATATAAGCCCGAAGTGGTGAAATTGCCCTCTGGCAGAGAAGGAGTCGGAGGAGCTCATAGTACCGGTGACGTCATGAAAACACAAACATGGCCAGGGAAGGGGCTCTGCTTTGTTCAAGTCCCCCAAGGAGGTAAGCGCGAGTGAATGCGAAAGCTAACAACACCATAGACAAAGTACGAGAACTCCAGCGGGGACTATACCAGTGCGCCAAAAACAACAGGCAGCGAAGGTTCCATGCCCTCTATGACAAGGTGGTCCAGACCGCGGCGAAAATCGTCATGGACCCCATCTTCGAAGCGGACTTCAGGGACTGTTCCTTCGGGTTTAGGCCCAAAAGGAACCAGCATCAGGCGTTGGAGGTCATCAGAAAGAAATGCAACAACAAAGGTTGGTGGGTGCTGGACGCGGATATCAAAGGATACTTCGACAACATCGACCACGAGAAGCTCATGAAGCTGGTGGAGAAAAGGATATGCGACAGGAGGATGACGAAGCTCATCCGGCTATGGCTGAAGGCAGGTGTGATGGAGGATGGCCACGTGATAGAGACCGAAACGGGCTCCGCACAGGGCGCTTCCATCAGCCCGCTCCTCTCCAACATCTAACTCAACGTGCTGGACTGCTACTGGGAGAAGAACTACAGCCACCTCGGTACCCTGGTCCGCTTTGCCGATGACTTCGTCATCATCGCAAAGACGAAGAAGGATATCGGCCACGCCTATAAGGCGGTGGCGTATGTGATGGCGAAGCTTGGCCTCCAGCTCAACCTGGAGAAGACGAGGTTCGTGAACATGTATGACGGCAAGGACGGGTTCGACTTCCTTGGCTTCCATCATCGGCGAAGCCAGATGGAGACCAGAAAAGGCAGACGCTACACGACGACGGCACAGGTGCCGTCGAAGAAAGCGAAGAAAGCGATGAGGGAAAAGATCAAAGAGGTGTTCCAGTCAAGGAGCAGCCTGCTCCTCGAAGTGCAGGAGGTCGTCAGAATCCTGAACCCCAAGATTGTAGGACTCAGGAACTACTACGGCCTGAAACATGCGAAGAAGGCACTAAATACCCTCGACTGGTACGTCACGAAACGTCTCATCCTCTGGTATAACATGAAACATCAGAAAAAGAGGAGGCTTGGCGGGTACCGTAAAATCGTGCACCTCCTGGACTCCGCCGGACTGAAGAAACTCGCGGCCTGACGTTATGATGCGCATGGAAGAAGAACATCGGAAAGCCGTGTGCGGGAAAACCGCATGCACGGTTTGATGAGGGGAAGGAGGAAGAAATTCCTCCGACCTACTCTACCTTTATTCAACACTACTTTCATACAGAGCCAAATGAAAAGGCGGCGTCTCCAGATGGAGTCGGCGCCTTTTAGAATAAATGGGTTTTTTTGGATATACTGAAAAACATGGAGTTTAGAAGAAGATTTAGTCTCATTGGCCAGAAGCCTGGTCAGTTTGAAGCATAGACTGAAGAGACTAGCCCCTTAGCACCTTAAGATCAGGACCTCTTCCCTCAAGGATGTCCTTCACTCGTCTACCTACCAGGGTGTTATAGATCGGGTGAGTCAGGATGTAGAACTGATTTTCTTCGATGCCGTTCATCACACTCATGCCTATGCTGTCAATGGGCATTCCTGTTGTGATGACAAACTCGGCTCTCTTAAGTCCTGCCGCATATTGAGGAGAACTGTAGTATGGATCGCTCTTGTCCGAGAATCTTTCAGGACGATGGTTCTCATGATGATGAAGGTCTGTCTGAACAAATCCGGGACAAAATACGGACATCTGGATATTGGCATTTATGGCTTGAAGATCAAAGCTTGTACTCTCACTTAGCGCCACACTTGCATGCTTTGTAGTGTGATAAGCGGGCATGCCGTTTGTTGTGATCAGTCCTGCAATGGATGCCACATTCAGGATATGACACTCAGAACCCTGCTTAAGCATGATGGGGATAACCCGTTTCATGGCGTAAATCTGACTCATGAGATTTGCACCCACAATCCAGTCCCAGTCTTGAAGAGGGAGCTCCCATACGGGACCTGAGATGGCGACACCAGCATTATTGACAAGAAAATCAATGCTTCCATAGGTGTTCATAGCGGTATCCACCATTTTCCCGATTTCACTGTCGAGGGTGACGTCACAGTGGACACCGGTAACCTCAGCACCCTTATGTTTAAAATAGGACACAGCAGCGGTTAAACTTTCTTCATCAATGTCAGCAAGAACCAGTTTCATTTCCCGGCTTGCACATTCTTTGGCAATTTCAAATCCGAATCCATTACCTGCTCCGGTAATAACGGCAACCTTATTTTTAAAATCTTTCATGGTAAAAATCCCCCTTCTTACTTAGTGGTGAAAGCAAAGGCCTGGCTGTATCCTTCTTTAATGGCTTCCTGAATACGCCCAGCTTTCTCTGCATCGCCGATGACCCGGATATTCTCGAATGCGTCCAAGAACTCATTCACCATAGAGCGCCTTGGTGCTACTCCTAGGGCAAGAACGACGGTATCCGCCTCTATCTGCATAACCTGATTGTTCATCTGATTCATAATGGTGATGCCGTTTTCTGATATCCCCATCAGGCGATGATTGGGAATAATTACAGGTTCATGTTTCTGGAATCTCATCATCAAGTCCACTAAAATGGTGCGGTTAATGCCAGGGCCGATGTTTTTCTGCATCTCCACAAGGGTAATGGGATGACCCTTGTCAGCAAGAAGCTCTGCGGTCTCAAGACCTGTAAGTCCTGAACCGATTACGGCAACTCTGCCTGTGGCCACGGACTTCCCGGTGAGTACATCTTCTGCAAGCATGACATTTTTCCCTTGAATTCCTGGGATAGGTGGAATGGCAGGCGTGGCACCTACTGCAACGAAAATGCCATCAGGATTCAGTTCCTTCACCATTTCTACTGTAGCCTTCGTATTCATTCTCACATCAACGCCGCTCTCTTCAATCTCACGGATCATTCCGTTATTCATGTCAGCCACTTTCTCCTTGATGGGGGCCTTGTCAGCTACATTGAGCGTTCCGCCAAGTTTCTCTCTCTCATCAATGAGGATGGTTCTGTACTTTCTCTGATCAAGAAGTAAGGCAGCCTGCATCCCGGCAGGTCCACCACCGATTACCACAACAGTCTTTCCTTCTCCATCTATATTAGGGTCTGAAAATTCGATTTCCCGCCCTACTCTGGCATTAACCGCACACTTCATGTGTCTTCCCTGATTGAGCTCGGCAAAACAGTTTAGGCAGCCGATACATTTTCTGATCTGATCGCTTTTTCCGTCTCTTGCTTTATTTACCCAGTTGGGGTCAGCCAGATGACCACGAGCCACTCCAACAAAGTCGCAGACACCATCATTTAAAAGCTGCTCAGCAGTTTGAGGGTCTTTAATATTGTTTACTGCGATGACAGGGATCTTAACATTTTTGCGGATCTCTGTAGCCAAATGCTTTTTCCATCCCTGTGGATAGGATCCAGGCTCAATGATGGTGGTGGCACTTTCGTAGGTTCCACTGCTGACATTGATTGCATCTATGCCCAGGCTCTCTAAGGTTCTGGCGATCTTGACCGACTCAGGAAGCTTTAAGCCGCCCTCAACGAATTCATCAGCGCTGATCCTTACTGAAACAGGAAAGTCCGCTCCACACATGTATTTGATTCCAGTTATGATCTCTGAAAGAATTCTTAATCTGTTCTGGAAACTTCCACCATATTTATCTGTCCTGATGTTGGTGTAAGGGGAGATAAACTGATTAAGAAGGTAACCATGAGCGGCATGAATCTCTACTCCGTCTGCACCGGCAGTTTTGGAGATGACTGCACCTTTGATGAAGCTCTTCACAAGGCCCTCACACTCTTCTGTGGTCAGGGCACGCGGCATTTCCTGAGTCACCTTGCACATGATGGCAGAAGGCGCAACAATCTGTTTTCCGCCTATGAGACTGCTTTTGGTTTCTCTGCCGGGGTGATGAAGCTGAATAAACACTTTTGTGCCATGCTTCTGAATGGTTTCAATCATTCTCTCCAAATGGGGAATATGACGCCCTTCAGTGACTGAAAGCTGATTCGGTGTACCGACACCATATTCATCATCAATACGAGCAATCTCCGTGATGATCAGACCAACTCCACCTTTGGCTCTTTCTTCGTAGTACCTGGTGATCACATCTGTAGCTTCTCCTTGGGAATTGGCAAGGTTAACGCCGATGGCAGGCATAACCACACGGTTTTTCAGGTTAAGTTTTCCGATTCTACCTCTTTCAAATAACTTTTCGTATTTCATAACAATCTCCTCTTAAGATATTCATAAAATATATTTTGGCATTTTGAACAAAACCCTGATTTTAAAGACTTGAAAAATCATTGTACTCAGCATATATTTTTCAGTTTTTACTCAGGATTCAAAAGTTCAGGCATTGAAGCGATATGTAGATTTATGACAATTCATGAAGAGTCTGTTATAATAATAACAAATGAATTCAGAAGGCGATAGATGAGGAGTGCATGAATATCAGAGGAGTATTTGTGCGTCTTGCCCAAGTGGTGTCAATATAAGAATCTGTATAATGGAAAGAGGGGAAAGTGATGGATTTCAGAAGCGTCTTAAGGGTACTTAAGCAGGAAAACAGACTGGAGATTTTAAGATCAGAAATTACAGTAGAGGATGAAATCAGTGAGATTTGTCTTTTTGAGAATGGAGCTCAAAATATCAGGAAAAAGCTCTATATTGGAAATATAGAGGAGATCATATCATGGATTAAAGCCGAAGCGGACAGCCCTGAGAAAGGGGCTGGCCTGTCTGCCATTATCGGAATAAAAGAGAGAGATTTTGAGGATGAATCCGTTAGCAGACATTTGGCGTATTCACTGGAGAACGGCATGATATCAAACTATGCCCTGATACGAGAAGAGCACACTTTGAAAGCGCTTCAGGCAGTGAATAATATTATGCAGAAAAAACTTAAGACCAGTTATCAGGTGACTGAGCTTATGGCTCTTGCCATGAGAGGGGCTGATCTTAAGAGCATACTAAAGGTTTCGGAAAAGACACTTGAAAATCCAGTCATTATTATTGATGCCGGGTTTAAAATTCTTGACGTATCCTCCATGGAAGATATTGATGATGACATATGGAAAGCGAATATCAGGAGGGGTTACTGCTCCTATGAGTTTATCAAAGAAGTACACAAGATAGACCAGATCAGACCTTTCCCTCATAACTCCGATGTCTATGAGGTGAACTGCAGTTTTTCTGCCTATGTAAAGTCATGCAGTAAAATTTTCCACAAGGACCGACTTGTCGGCTACGTCATTATGCTGAAGAAAAGAGAAATCGAGAATGCCTTAATTGAAGAGTATCTTCCAATGGTGGGCAGCTCAGTGTGTGAGGTTCTTCTTCGGACAAAAGAGCATAAGGGGGTATTTGGATCTCAGGAAGAAAATCTGATTCATGAACTGATCCATGGGGGAGATGAAGAACTCATTAAGATCAGGTTCAAAATCAATCAGATTGAACTTCCTGAAAAGATGAGCTGCTTGATGATGAAGACAAATGAATACTTAAACAGTATTCAAGCCACAACATTCTTGAAGGAGCAGATTAAGTATATTCTCCCTGGTGCCTTCTGTCTGGAAGAACAAGGGAATCTACTTGTCATCTGCAGGCTTTCTCAAGATGGAAGGCTTACTTCGGAGGAAGAGAGAAGACTTCTTGGTCTTTTCCAGCAAGGTGTCATCCACATGGGCATGAGCAGTCCGTGCACGGATATTATGGCGTTAAAGGATGCTTATGGGCAAAGCGCTCAGCTTTATAAGATCTCAAAAAGACTTCAGATTGAAAAAGAGATAATGTATTTCTCTGATTACAGTTTCTACATTATGCTCAGCAATCTTAACGAGAAAGATCTTCTGCAGTATGCTCATCCTGCCTTGAATATTCTTAGAAAATACGATCAGATCCATAATGGAGAACTCTATAAAACCCTTCAGGTTTTAGTGGAGCACCAGTCTCAAATGGTCAAAACGGCAGAAGCGCTGTCCATACACAGAAACAGTCTTTCCTACAGAATCAATAAGATCATTGAGTTGACTGGACTGGATCTGTCGAGAAATGAAGATATTTTCAGGCTCAGCTACGGATTTAAAGTGGAGAAGTACTGCAGGGTAGCAGTTTAGGCATTGCTATATAGAAAGAAGCAGGGGATGAAAACAAAACCGTTTAAATGAATGTGAATCATGACAAAAAGAGCTTTTTCCTCGAAGCTTATGACAGGCAAATTGATGTTCTTCTGATCATCACATAATATTCTTCACAGATTCAGCAAATTTATTTAATATCTTGTGTAACAGATCACACCCTCTAATTGTTTATATTATGTAGGGTGTGATTTCTGCTTTTCATTGGATCAATTAGAAAAGCATCATTAAAGAGCCTTTCACAAAGCAGATACTCAGGGATTACCATAGGGCAGATCGGACTTCAATCTGACGACTATGGAAGGTTTCTATTATTTCCGGTAGGATTTAAAATTTTTGCTTGATTACTGTAAACTCATGATAAATCCCATGCTTTAAAACATGTCATGACAAAGAACTTACTGGCTATGGTAAAATAGATAACAAGAGAAGAAGTTCTATGTCAAAAATCAGTCATGAATATTTTAATGGCAGCATATACTGATTTTGTGACACTTAAAAACAAGGGGGAACATGATGGAAAAGAGAAGATTTGAAAAACTGGGGATATCACCGTCAATACTGGGATATGGCTGCATGAGATTTCCCATGAATGAGGACAAGAGTATAGATGAGGAGAAATCACAGGCACTTCTTGATCATGCAATGGCCAGTGGAGTCACCTATATCGATACAGCATACCCTTATCATGATCAGCAGAGTGAGAAGTTTGTAGGGAAAGCTCTTGCAAAATATGACAGAGACAGCTTCTACCTTGCGACAAAGCTTCCAGTATGGCTCATTAAGGAGACTTCTGATGTCAGAGTATATTTTGAGGAGCAGCTGAGACGACTTCAGATGGATAGAGTTGATTTCTACCTTTTCCATGCGCTGAGTAAAGATCGCTGGGAGGACATCAAAAGACTGGATATGATTCGTGAGGTGGAAAAACTTCGCGATGAAGGAAAGATCAGCTATATCGGATTTTCCTTCCATGATGAATATCCGGTATTCGAGGAAATCCTCACTTATAGAGACTGGGATTTCTGCCAGATTCAGCTTAACTATGTGGATACAGTCATCCAGCAGGGCATGAAGGGATATGATCTTGCGGAAAAGATGGGTGTACCTGTTGTCATCATGGAACCTGTAAAGGGGGGAGCGCTTGCAAAGCTTCCAGAAGTCATGGAAGATATCTTCCATGAAGTAAGTCCTGACAGATCTGTTGCATCATGGGCTTTCCGATATGTCGCTTCACTTCCGAACGTTAAGGTCATTCTTTCTGGTATGACGGAGATGAGTCAGCTTGATGATAATCTGCGCACCTTTAGCGATTATCAGTCTCTAAGTCCTCTAGAGAGTGAAGCGGTGGAGAAGGTGACGAAGATCTATAGAAGCAGACAGATGAATGAATGCACCGCCTGCGGATACTGTATGCCATGTCCTTTCGGGGTGAATATCCCAGGAAACTTCAAAATCTGGAACAACGGTGCCATTTATGAAGATTATGAAGGGGCAAGAAAGAACTACCATAACATGGATGAATCAAAGAGAGCATCCATGTGCCAGGAATGTGGCCAATGTGAGCCTCAGTGTCCTCAGTTCATTACGATTATAGATGATCTGAAGAAGGTGGCGCTTGCGCTTGCCTGATCCTCTATAGCAGAATCAGTTTTTTCGAAGAGCAGATGTTTTTCTGCAGAGAAAACTTATCGAAGAAATAACCGGTAGACACCGAATAATCCTTCAGCATTTTCATGTGCTGAAGGATTATTTTTGTTAAATCTTGAAGGACAAGGTTCCAGTAATGAATTCCATGAAATGATTCTGGTTTCTGTTTGAAATCAGTGCAAGCATAAATGCTTTTCAGAACCGTCGAGCAACCTGATCATCTCCTTAAGTTCTCCACAATGTTTTAGTATTTTATAGAAGTGAATAAAACACCAAAGGAGAATAGTAATGAATAGTTTAAAGCTTATGTTAACCGTTGCCCTGTCATCCGTGATTGTTATTTCTCTATCTGCATGTGGCACCAAAAATGCAGAGG
Organism: Proteiniclasticum sp.; assembly: GCF_032054185.1. Taxonomy (NCBI): domain Bacteria; kingdom Bacillati; phylum Bacillota; class Clostridia; order Eubacteriales; family Clostridiaceae; genus Proteiniclasticum; species Proteiniclasticum sp. Next base: position 1,916 of record NZ_DAMBTF010000009.1, on the reverse strand, counting down.
AAAATATAACAGATTCGGGAATAAGTGCCTTCAATGAAATTGTTAAGTCATATCCGGAAAAGAAAGGGTTCCATGATTCCCTGCAGCATTGGGGATTTGAAGTAGAACCAGGTGAAAAGTTTGAGTGGAGCCAGGATATGTCGGCAAATAAAGCTGACTTTGCCATGGTCGTTCAAGCGGAACCACTGATCAATGCAGGACTGGATGTAGAAAAACTGGATAAGAATGTCTGGATAGTCCAAGAGGCCGGTAAAGATGATATGGGTATGGAACAGCCCGCGCTACTGATATTGCCATATGATATCGCTGACACCAAGAAAACAGGCAAGGATTCTGACGAATCCATGAAAAATCTTCTGGCTGAAGATACAGACAATTTAATGTATCATGAAGACCAGCAGCATTATGTGCTTAATCTTGGGGGTACAAATGAAGTGATCTGGACGGAAGAACTCGGATTAAATGATTCCGATATGGTCTTTGTTCTTGATGCGAAACCCCTGATGGATGCAGGACTGGATATCAGTAAACTGGAAGGTTCGGGTTGGGTATTCAAAGAAGCCAGTGGAGAGATCCCTGACCAGATTGTTAAAACATACGATCTTAAAAAGTAAGCAGATCTGATCTTTTAAGTAGTGATGGAACGCCCCTCATGCATTACTTAAAAGAATCAACATAAAGCAGGATAAGCGTGATTAAGCTCTGTCGTTTAGTTATAGATCAAGTCCTTGATGATTATTCAGATACTGAAAAAGAAGAAGTTTATCTTAGATGATAAGCTTCTTCTATGCTTTATAGCGAATTATGCTCTGTGCCCTTTTTAGTGGCCATGAGTATTTTGATTGCGGCTCTGATATTCACTAATGCTTCTACTGGATCATTTGTCTCCATAACGGACTGTTCCAATGGACAGACACCATTTTTCTGTCTATTTATGATATAGGGAACCACAGATTCTGCATGAAGCTCAACATGGTGAAGCTTTGCAGCTTCAACTGCTGCCTTGCTTGCCACTGGTGTATAGATGACCCTGATGCCAAGATGAACAGAGAGAAGGAGAGCAGCTTTTCCGATGACCTTGTCGATGAGGACAAGATCTTTCTCTCCTGATCCTTCAGGATATTTCTCCAGAAACTCCAGTAGAGGCTTTACCCCTATGCTGCCAGAGATATGAAGGAGCTTGTCTCCACTATAGATGAGACAGGCAGCATTCTTTTCTTCAAGAAGGTTAAGCATGGTTTCTGACAATATGTCCACCTGCCTTCTCAAGAAGTCTGATCACTACGGGTATGAAGATAAGCTGAATCAGCATTCCAGGGATTCCTGTAATGAGTGCTCCGGTGAAATAACCTTCTGGTGAGAGTTTGAGTCCCAAAAGAGGCTGCAGTGAAAATACGGTAAGTGCAAGGAACAGTCTTCCGATAACCATGGAAAGAATGAGAGACAGATAGATATTCAGCTTTCTGTTCTTATAGAAGTATCCTGCCGTAAATCCATAAACCGTAACTTCCACAATCATGAAGTAGAGGATGGGAACTACCGGCATGCCGGTAAAGATGGAGCTGAATATCGGTGCAAGAAAACCGATGAGGGCTCCCTGTATGCCTCCAAGGTATAGACCAGCAATAAGAACTGGAATATGCATGGGAAGAAATACAGGACCTGTACCTCCGAACAGATGAAAAATCTGAGGGAGAAGGATACTAAAAGCTAAGAATAGGGCAGTGTATGTTATCTTACGGGTATTAGACATGGTTTACCTCCAAAGGTTGAATAACATAAATAAGTGCTGTCGATTATTATATTTGATTATTATCTCATGAACTGGTTTTTTTATGCAAGCAACAATATTAACGGTTTGATGTTTTAGCTAATTTCAAATGACTTAAAGTTGATGGAGTTGCCTGTCCGTAAAT